>JBBSES010000483.1:0-3997 GCA_038239465.1 Gemmatales bacterium | reverse complement strand
GGCGGCAGGCCCGTGAGGTCCAGCGTCACACGGCGGACGAGCGTGTTTTTATCCGCCTCGGCGGCCGGCTCCAGACCCTGCTCCTTGAGGCGCGCGAAGATGAAACGGTCGATGGCATTGCGGACGGCGGCATGGGCCGCTTCGGGAGGTTGCGGCCGCTTGGGAACGATCAACGACCAATGCGGCTCCCAGGGGGCACCTTGCTCGATCCACTTGCGGAGGAGGTCTTTTTGCGCAGGGGTCAGCTTCTTGTGCGACTTGGCAGGCGGCATCAGCTTGGCCGGCTTGTCGCTAAAGATGCGTTCGATCAGGGCGCTCTCGGCCGGCTTGCCCGGCACCACCGCGAGCACGCCGTCGCGATCGGCGAAGAGGTCTTCCTTGCGGTCGAGGCGCAGCCCTGCTTTGCGGTTGGCTGAGTCGGGGCCGTGGCAGCTGAAGCAGTTTTCCGACAGCACGGGCCGGACGTCGCGGTTGAATTGAACCTGATCCTTCACCGCTGGGGCTTCGGCGAGCGTCAGGCTGCCGAGCATTCCGGCCAACGCGAGTACACTGGCCGAACCCGCGAGCCAACGGAACGATTGCTGCTTCATGGGTGGGAAATCTCCTCGGCGCGCGAAATCTCGCAAACGCGGCACGAATCCCGCTGATGGGCAACGAATGATCGGGGGGAATGCTGAGTCGCCAGGCGGGTCGTACCCCACGACCGGCCGGTCCCTCATCCAAGGGTAGGCAGGGGGAGAAGAAGGATCTCCTCCACCAAACGCATTGTACACGGGGAAGCCGCGCGGTTGCTAGAGGCGGACGCGAGAAATCGCGGCGCGGTTTCGGGAAGGGAACTTCCAGTTACAAGGGAAGAAAGGGTTGGTCATCTGAAGAAATCAGCCAGCAATTAGCTGGCATTGGTTCAGAGCGCGAAAACGACTCGATTGGCGAGCGGGGAGGGCGTAAGCCCCCCCGTGGATTCCACGGGGGGCTTACACCCTCCGCTCGCCGGATCAATCACGGAACGCGCGGCGTGCGGTTATCGACACGGTCCCAGGCATCACGGACGGCGGGCCGAGCTTCGTGCCAGCCGATGCGCGAGGAAGAGCGAGCGTTTTCCCAGCCGCGCTCCAGGTCGGCTTCCACGTCGTCGTACTTGCGGTCGGCCATCTTGCTTCGCGCTTCCCATCCGTAACGATAGGCGGGGCCGTAGTCGTCGTAGGCGGCGTCCTTGTTCGCATACGGGCGATTGTGGTAATTTTGCCGCCAGTATTGATCCTCGACCGTTGGGTCGATGGCTTCGGCCACTTCTTTGCCGGCCAGGCCACCGGCGATGCCGCCCGCGATGGCGCCGATCACGGCGCCTACCGGCCCGCCCACGGCACCGATGGCGGCTCCCGTCGCGGCGCCGCCCGCGGTGCCGACGCCCACACCGACGGGATGCGCGCCCGGCTCGCCGGTGATCGGATCGGCATTTCGATGTCCGGGGGCAGTCTGATTTTGCACGGCCATGACGACCTCCTGTATTTGGGAGAGTAAGACAGTCGTTGGTTTAACCGCAAATCGAATGCCATTGATGTCCTATCTACTGATCGCGCAGCGCCGCCCGCTCGTCGTGTCGCGCTGGCCGTCCTAGAATGGGTTGGATATTCAACCCCTTCCAAGGAGCGCGTTCATGCCTGAGAAAGTGGTCATTATCGGTTCGGGTCCGGCCGGCTGGACGGCGGCCATCTACGCCGCCCGCGCCAACCTGCAACCGCTCGTCTTCGAGGGGGCCGGCAGCGAGGAAAACCGCGTCAAGAACACGCTGCCCCTAGGCCAGCTGAACCTGACCACGGAGGTCGAGAACTTCCCCACTTGGCCCTTCGCCGACACGGCGGCGTTGCAGGCCTTTTCCAAGTCCGCCCTGCCGCCGGAACGTTACGAGAACGTCCGCCATCTCTACGAAGGCAAGTCGGTGCACAAGGGCAAGCGCGCCGCCACCGGCCCGGAAATGATGGAGTGGATGCGCCAGCAAGCCGTCAATTTCGACGTGCGCGTCACCACCGACGACATCGTGAAGGTGGACTTCAGCAAGCATCCCTTCACGCTGACACCGGGCGACGGGCCGCCCGTGGAGGCGTTGACCGTCATCGTCGCCACCGGGGCGCGGGCCAATTACCTCGGCTTGCCCTCGGAAGACCGCTACAAGAATTACGGCGTGACGGCCTGCGCGACTTGCGACGGCGCCCTGCCGCGCTTCCGCAACCAACCCGTCGCCGTCGTCGGCGGCGGCGATACCGCGGTCGAAGAAGCGAACCACATGACCAAGTTCGCCAGCACCGTCTATCTCATCCATCGCCGCGATAGTTTACGCGCCAGCAAGATCATGCAGGAACGCGCCCGGACGAACCCGAAGATCAAGCTCACCTGGAATCGCACGGTCGATGAAGTCCTCGGCACGGAGGACGCGGGCGTGACGGCGTTACGCCTCAAGAGTACGCTCGACGGCAAGATCGACGAAGTGAAAGTGACCGGCATGTTCGTGGCGATCGGCCACACGCCGAACACCGACTTCCTCAAGGGCCATCTCGATATGGACGCGCAGGGCTACGTCCGCTGGACGGCGCCGCAGCGCACGAATACCAGCGTGGACGGCGTCTTCGCGGCCGGCGACGTGGCCGATAGTTACTATCGCCAAGCGGTGACGGCCGCGGGTACGGGTTGTAGCGCGGCCCTCGACGCCGAACGGTGGTTGGCCCATAAGGGGTTGGTTTAGTGGCGACGACTTTCTCGCCCTCAACCTTACTGAATTGATGGCCTCTTTTTTTCGTCGGTTGCCGACTCGCCATGCACTATAAGGGCATGAACGCTCTCCCTCCACCGAGGATCGTCCCATGCCGGCCAGCGACCGCGACCTGTTGCAGCGTTTCACTCGACAGAACGACGAAGGCGCTTTCGAGACCCTGCTGACGCGGCATGGGCCAATGGTCCTCGGTCTGTGCCGTCGTCTGCTGCACGATCGCCACGCGGCCGAGGATGCTTACCAGGCGACCTTTTTCGTGCTGGCGCGCAACGCGGCGACGATTCGCCGGCCCGAAGCGCTGGGAAGCTGGCTTTATGGCGTCACGTTTCGCGTGGCCCGGCGCTTGCGAACGTCGGCACCTCGGGAGCGGTTGGTGGAACGGCTGCCCGACGTGCCCACCGCCGCGGCCGATCCGGTGTCTCAAGTCGTCTGGCGCGAACTCGGGCCGCTCATCGACGAGGAACTTCATCGCCTGCCGGACAAATACCGCGGACCGCTGATCCTGTGCGATTTGCAGGGCCAGAGCAACGCCGACGCGGCACGGGCGCTGGGCTGTCCCGCCAGTTCGCTGTCGAGTCGGCTAGCGCGCGGCCGTGAAATCCTGCGCGGCCGGCTGGCCAGCCGCGGCGTCGCTCTATCCACGGGCTTACTGTTCGACGCCATCGGCGAACAGGCGTTGGCGTCGGCCTCCCCGGCGTTGGTCCAGGCCACGGTCCATGCGGTGGCGCTGTTGAACGCCGGCCAGTCGGCGGCGGCCGAGGAAGGGGCCACGCCGTCGGCCCTCGCCCTCGCGGAAGGAACGATGCGCTCCATGCTGCTGGCCAAGGTCAAGGTCGCCGCCGCGATTTTGCTGGCGATTGGTCTCTTCGGCACGGCGGCGGCCCTCGCCTGGCATCGGCCCGGCGCCGATCCCGTGCCCATAATCGCCGAAGGGGGCGGCAAGCAGGACAAGCCGCGCGACGAGCCAGTGCCCGGCGACGGCGCCGACCCCGCGCCGGCCGGCCAACCGGATCCCGTCGCGGATTTGCGCGACCCGCTCCGTTTGCCGGTGCGCGACCCGCAAAACAAGGAAGAATTGGCTTTCCGCAAGGCACTAGTGCAGCGTCAAAGCCTCGATTTAGGGTAGAGGCGTCCCGCACCTCGTCTGAATTCTGGCGAATTCAGCTACCCGGACGACGACCCCCGTAGCTGAATTCGCCAGAATTCAGCCCCGCGACCCTAAAGTCAAGC
>JBBSES010000482.1:0-4009 GCA_038239465.1 Gemmatales bacterium | reverse complement strand
CGATTTCCCACAGGCGCGCCACCGTCGAGAGGAAACGCAGTCGTTTCTCTAGACGCTTGGCTTCCTCCTCAAGGGCGAATTCCTTCATCGGCGGGGCGTCGTCGATGACGGCTCCCTGGCCGCCGTCGTCGGTGCTGTCCTCGTAAGTTACGTCCTCGTAGGCGGCGCCGTAGGGGTTCTCCTCGTCGTCGTCCTCTTCCTGAGCGTCGGCGACTTCGAGCGTCGGCACGTCCCAGTTTTCGTCGGCGTTGGCTTCGAGATGGTCGAAGAACTTCTCGACCAGCAGCGGGGCCGGCTCTTGGCCGGCGGGCGCGTTGGCCGCGGTGACGGCCGCCATCCAGCGCAATGCCAAGGCGTGAAACGAAAAGTCGCCGTCTTCCAGCGGCGCCTGCTCGGCGTGGCCCAGCCAGTTCATGAGCAGCGCCATGCTGGCGCGGAAATCCTGCTTGCGGAGCAGCGCATCGACGACGAGCGCGAACGCCTTGGGGTTGGTGAAGGCCTTCAAATGTTGCCGCCAGAAGGCCAGCCCCGAGGTCGCCTCGCCCTGTTCGTGCCAACGGGCCAAAGCGGCCGCGACGTGTTCCGCCGCGTCCGTCGCCTCGCCGCCGTGGACGCGGCGCACGTCGCTCACGGTAACACTGGCGAATTGGTCCCACCAGCCGGCCAGCTGGCGCATGCCGTCCGCCAATTGCCGACCCAGGTCCGCCTCGCCGGCGCCGGCCGCTTCGCCCATTAGATGGGCATACAGGTCGAAGAGCCGTTCGACGGCGTCGAGGAGTTCGTCGATGCGCGGGTCGTGGATGCTATCCTCGCGCGCCTGAAACAGCGGGAACAGTCCCTGGAAGCCGAGGATGTTCCACGGATCGGCGAAGGCGCCGCAGTGGATGCCGCGTTTGATGAGATCTTCCGCTTCGGGCAACAGCGCCGCCGCCGTCGCCCGGTCGCCGCGCTCGCCGAGCAATTGCCCCTGGGTGACGCGAATGAGGATTTCGCTGAGCAAGCGCACCGACGTCGTCGGAATTTTGGCGGCATGTTCGCGGCTGGCCTCGGGGTAGCCCATCTCGGCGAACATGAGGGCGAGATGACGCTCCTGCTGCTGAGCGGCCCGCTGCTGGGCGATGTATTGATTTAAGTGCTGCCGCGCCCCGCCGAAGGGTTGGCGCGTGGCGGTCGCCTCGCCGCGCAGCCGCTCGCCGTGCGGCCCCGTCGTGCTTCGGATCAAGCGATCGTAGAAGGCGTCCCGATAGCGGGCGATGCGTTCGACGAGCGTTTTGAGCGTGACCGTCGAATCGTGCGCCGTGGCGCTGCTGCCGCTGATGCCGGATGCCATGAGGACGATGCCCGCCAGGACCGAGGCCGCTTCGTGCAGGAGTTCCTCCGGGTCCTGGTCGTCGCGCGGCGTGGCGACGCGGTCGAGCAGGGCTTCCAAAACCAGGTGCCGGACGACGAAGCGCCGATAGCGCCCCTGCCCATCCATGTGGTGCGGGTCCCACTCGCCGAAGACGTAGTTCGGCCGGCGATTGGCGGGATGGCCGTGGTCGTAGGCGCGCGGGTCGAAGGCCAATTCGTCCAGCAGCTTGAGGTCGAATTGCGCCTCTTGACGCAAGTTTGGGTCGGCGGCGGCCAGGACTTCCAGCGCTCTGGTCACGAGCGCGTGATACCGGCCACCGGCCACGCCGGCGCCGCGCAGGTACAGCGGCACCGGCCGGACGCGCTCGTGATCGTATGGCTCGCCGCGCGGCCGGGTTTCGAGAATGGCGATGGGCCGATGGCCGACGTAGTCGTTCAAGCGCCGCAGGGCGCCGCCGACGATGCGCTTGCCTTCCGTCCACGGCCCCCCTTGAAGCAACACCGCCTCGAAGGCGCGGGCGACGAAGAACGGCGTGAACAATTCGCGGTCGTCCAGGTGGGCCAGCAGGTCGGCGTGGTGGCGGCGATAGGCCGGCAGCAGCTGCTGCAACGTGACAGCGACGACGGCCTCGGCCTGCGCCACTTGCCGAAAAGCGCTCACGCCACCGTCGCGCAAGGCCGTCAGCTGCAAGGGGAGCGTGACCACCAGAGCGGCCAGCGGGTCGCCACCTTGCCGCGCCAGCGCCTGGAAGGCCGCGTCGAGGTGCGCCTGGAATCGGCCGTCGGGCCGCCCCTCGGAGAAGTTCAAGTAGCCCAGCAGAGCCTGCCAGGGAACCTCGGTTTCCAGGTTGCCAGCGCTTTCCGCCACCGGGAGTGCCTTTCCGCGGACGAAGGGACGCCTTGGAGTCACCAATATTTTAGCATAACCGAGCGCGTCGCCCCATGCCAGCGCACCTCCGGCCGTGCCGCGCCATACATACGTTATTAGGCGCAATCGTCGTGCGATGCGTCGAGAGCAATTCGCTCGGCGTTCCGCGCTGGAGGTTGCCCGGAGCGGAAAAGCATGGTATCGGAAGAGGTATGCCTCCCACCCCCCTGCGTTTCGCCACTTTCCTGGCGCCGAACCTCTATCCCATCTATGCCCTCGTCGCTCGGGCGGTGGGCGAGCGTCTCGGCGTCGCCACGGAACTGATCGTCGGCACCGACTACGCCGTCCTGGAGAGCGACGGCATCGACGCCGCTTTCGTGTGTGGCCTGGTGTACGTCGAGTTGACGCGGCAGGGAAATCGCCGCTACGAACCGTTGGCCGCCCCGGTCTTGCAGGGGCCGCGCTACGAGGGCCGGCCGATCTATTTCTCCGACGTGATCGTCCGCCGCGACAGTCCGTTTCGGACGCTCGCCGACCTGCGCGGCCGATCGTGGTGCTTCAATGAGCCGCTGTCGCATTCGGGGCATAGCGTCGTCCGCTATCGTCTGACGCGGCTCGGCGAAACCTCGGGCTACTTCGGTCGGGAGATCGCCGCTGGCTGGCACGAACGCTCGATCCGTCTGGTGTGCGAGGGCGAGATCGATGCCTCGGCCATCGACTCGCACGTGCTGGCGGTGGCGCTGCGAGACGACCCGACCTTGGAGAAGCGATTGCGGATCATCGACACGTTTGGCCCTTCGACGATTCAGCCGTTGATCGTGGCGCGGCAGCTCTCGATGGAGGTGCGGCAAGCGATGCGCGGCGCCGTTCTGGACCTGCACGAACGAGCGGAGGAGGCGGCGATCCTGAAGCGAGGTTTCGTGCGTCGCTTCGTGACCGTCGCGGATGGGGATTACGACGACATCCGGGCGATGCGCGATAGCTCCGTTTATCGTTTCGCGTAAGCGCGCTTCGTTTACGTTTCGCGAAACGTAAACGAATCAGGGCGCGGCGCGGCAGGCCAGCGCCAACGCCGCCGTCTCGACGCGCAATACGCGCGGCCCCAGCGAGATCACATGCCAGCCAGCTTCTTGCGCCACGTCGATTTCCGCGTCGGTGAAGCCGCCTTCCGGCCCGACGGCGGCGGCCGAGTCACCGCTTTCTCGGGGCGCTAACGCGGCCCCGCTCGCCAGGTGCGCTACCACTCGCGTCGCCGGCAAATCCGCGCGGCGGCAATAGTCGTCCCAGGCAATCAACGGCTCCACTTCCATGAGGACATTGCGGCCACACTGCTTGCTCGCCTCGATGATCCAGCGCCGCATCTTCTCCTCCTTGACATGGCTCACGCTTCGCGCCGTCTTCAAGGGGACGAAGCGCGTTACGCCCAACTCGGCCAGCTTCTCGATCATGAACTGGGCACGGTCTCCCTTCGGCAAGGGGGCGGCGATTTCCACGCGAAAGAGGTTTTCGCGCGGGGGCGATTCGACGCTCTCCACCTCCACGGTGACGCTGCGTTTGTCCACGGCCGTCACGCGCGCGGGGTATTGGTGTCCGTCGCCGTTGAACAGGCACAGGGCGGCGCCGACGCGCAGCCGGCAGACGGTGGCCAGGTGATGCGCCTCGGGGCCGTCGATGACGACGGGGCCAATACGCAAGGCACAATCGACGTGGAAGCGTTCGGACATCGGCGTTTCCTCCTTCGGGATTGCTATAATCTACGGCACAGGCGAGCGGGGGGCGTTAGCCCCCCGT
>JBBSES010000481.1:0-4021 GCA_038239465.1 Gemmatales bacterium | reverse complement strand
GAGTGTACGCTCAGGGGGCTAACGCCCCCCGCTCGCCAATTTGATGTCGTAAAGCTTCGACCGACGAGACACCGCCAGAACGTTGCTCTACCACTTGAGCTACGCCCCCGTAAGTGGAGGCGACGGGACTCGAACCCGCAACCGAAGTAGTCCGGCCAGACAGTCGGTCGAAGGGAGACAATGCCCGACGAAGTTTTATCCGAGAGGGTTACAGTGGAAATGTACTCCCGGAAATCAGTCGGGCATTATTTCGGCCCGCTAGGGGAGGATATCCCTCGCGAGTAGATACCATTCCCTAGCGCGTTGTGCCGTACACATTAATTGCCCCTCCTTTTGTGGCGTAAGAGTCGAAAAAGCCGAAGCGACCGCCGCTTCGGTCGAGAGACGCCGGTGGGAGTCGAACCCACTTCGAGCCGGGTTGCAGCCGGCCGCCTCGCCGTCAAGCTCCAGCGTCGGAGGTTATTTCTGCCAATCGATCGGTATGGGCATTTGCCGCATTTCGGCTTTACTCAGGCGCCGTTTTCGGACCTCGTATCCGGGTACGAGGAAGGCGGTATTCGCATCTTGAAGATCACGGAATACATATCTCCCACGAATCTTGACCTTCACCGATGGCAACGCTTCCTGTTGCTCGCCGAGGACCGTCAATTTCTTCAAGGTGAGCAACCACCAGCCACCCTGAGCGAACCGGCATTGATGCGTTGGGTCGAGCACGATTGGCTTCATCAACTCCCGCTTCTTCCCCTTGGTGCGAGGGCGCGGCTTCAGTACTCGCTTGAGAATGCCGCTTATGGGGCAGACATAAGCAAACGCTCGCGTCCGGTGCAACGGCTGCTCCGATTGCCAGCCGTTCCCCGGCTTATAACAGGGTATGCCGGCGATGAGTACGATATTGATCGCCACGTAATCCAACACATGGTCGCGTACATGGCTTTGCACGACGGAAGTTTGACGAATATGCTCGCAAATCTCCGAAAAAACCTTGTCCCAAGGGCGGCCCGTTTGCGCCATCAAATATCGCCGCAACGGCCCCAAATGCTCATTGAAGGATTTTAGATTCGAGCCGTGGCAACGCTTGATCCCTTCGCGCCGCGGTAAGTTTTCGAGACCCAGGCGTTGTGCCGCGCGCTGACGGCCTTTGCCGCTGGCCGACGCCCAGGCGTGGCCCAGCCGGGGCCGCTCGACGATCACTTTTGCCATATCGGCGCGCATGGTTTCCTCACTCTTCAGAATCACGAACGCTTCTTTGAAGCGTCGCCAACCAATACTGTCCCCGCCAGGAATCGAACCTGGTCTGCGACCTTCGCGGAGTCGCGTGCGGTTCCAGCACACTCCAAGGACGTTGCCGCGTTACCTTCCGTCGCGGCGAGAAAGGGCGGGGGAACGGGATGGCATCTCGGCCAATGCTAACCCCACTCCCGGTCTTTCTCGCCTCGGCGGTCATTCCCATGGGCATCGTGAACGGTCGGCATTGGTAGGACGCATCATCGCCCCGCCGGTTCACGCTAATTTTGGTTTTCTCGATGAATATGAACTAACGCCGTCTCTCGCGTGTCTTGTCGTGCGTATCGGGCGCCGCGTCGTGCCGTCGCGTGAGCGGCACGAGCGGCGCCAGAAGTAAGAGGAGATATCGATGAGCGGGACCAAGACGCACGTCAACGTCGGCACCATCGGGCACATCGACCACGGCAAGAGCACGCTTACCGCCGCCATCGTGGCGCGGCAGGTCCACCGCTTCGGCGGCCATGCCAAAAGCTACGCCGAGATCACCCGCGGCGGCACCGTCCGCGACGCCAACAAAACGGTGACGATCACGGCGGCACATGTGGAGTACGAGACGGCGACGCGGCATTACGCCCATATCGATTGTCCGGGCCATGCCGACTTCATCAAGAACATGATCACCGGGGCGGCGCAAATGGACGGCGCCATCCTCGTCGTCGCCGCCGACGATGGCCCCATGCCGCAGACGCGCGAGCATATCGTGCTCGCCCGTCAGGTCGGCGTGCCGCGCCTGGTCGTCTTCCTGAACAAGGTCGATATGGTGGCCGACCCGGAACTGATCGACCTCGTGGAACTGGAAATGCGCGACCTCCTCACTCGTTACGACTTCCCGGGTGATGAAGTGCCCGTCATCCGCGGCAGCGCCCTACCGGCGCTGCGCTCGGACGGCACGGACGACGGCGCTTGCGCCTGCATCGACCAGCTCATGGAAGCGCTGGATCGCTACGTCCCCACGCCTTTGCGCGAGGAGGATAAGCCGTTCCTGCTGAGCGTGGAGAACGTCTACCAGATCGTGGGCCGTGGCACCGTGGCGACGGGGCGTGTCGAGCGCGGCCGGGTGCGCGTCGGCGACGAGGTCGAGATCGTCGGCTACACTCGGCAGTCCCGGCGCAGCGTGGTCACGAGCATCAAGACGTTTCAGAGCCTCAAGCAGGAGGCGGCGGCGGGCGACAACGTTGGCGTCTTGCTGCGCGGCGTGCGGCACGACGAGGTCGAGTGCGGCCAGGTGCTGGCAAAGCCCGGCTCGATCACGCCGCGCACGCGCTTCGAGGCGCAGGTCTTCGTCCTGACCAAGGAGGAAGGGGGCCGGCATTCGCCGTTTTTCAACGGCTATCAGCCGCAGTTCTACTTCCGCACGACCGACGTGACCGGCCGGGCCACGCTGCCGGACGGCGTCGAGATGTGTTTGCCGGGCGACACCGTGCAGCTGCGCATCGAGTTGCCGGAGGATTCGCCGGTGGCGCTGGATGAAGGTCAGCGGTTCGCCATCCGCGAAGGGGGCCGAACCGTCGGCTCCGGCGTCGTGTCGCGGATCCTTCCCTGAAGGATCGACCCAGGGCGGGCAATTCGCGGTCGTGGAAGACCGCGGGTTGCCCGCCTTTTTCATGCGCCGAACAGACGAACGCCCCAGCAGACGAGGCGCAACGGCGTATCGGCCATCACCTGTTCGGTCAATTCCTGATAGCCAGACGACAGGCTCGTTAGCGCTTCGGATGGCACGCCGGCTTCGGTGCAGAATGCGAGCAGACGTTGCCGATAGGTAAGGTAATCGGCGCCGTCGGTGCGATGGAGGAAATCGTATAACCCGTCCGCCCACGCTTCGGGATCGGCGGCCGGCAGCGCGGGCAGCGTTTCTTGGATTAAGGCGAACAGTTGGCTCAGATACGTCAGCACCGCAGGCGCCTGCTTCTTGACGGCATCGAGGCTCCGTAGCGTCTCTAACGGCCAGGCTGACAGCTGTTCGAGATAGCCGAGCAGCAGCGGCCGAATTTCGACGAAGGGCCGGGAAAACGATAGCGGCAGCAATTCCGTCAACCTCGGCGGCGCCCACGACGTACCGCACAGGTTGCGCCAGCCCGAGGCCACCTCGCACAGGAATTCCAGGCGGTCCAGGCCGTCGGCGACGCGGCTATGCAAATGGTCCAGATGATCGATCTCGCGCAGGCAGCGGTTGACCACGTCCATGGCGCTGGTCTGCTCGGAGAAGGGCAGCAATTGCTCGACGGCGGAGAGAAGCAGCCGCAGCCAGATTTCCTCGTCTTCGCCGAGAATACGGCCGCGCAGGCGTTCGAGGTCGCCGGCAATGGGCAGCCAGCGGCCCTTGCGTCCGGCCGCCTGCCAGCGCCATTCGGCCAGGTCGGCGACGGCGCCGGCGCGCGCGTCCTCGTTGAGCAAGCCGGCGCAGCGTTCGGTTAGCGCCTCGGCCGGGTCGTCCAGGATCGCCCGGCGGTACAGCTCGCGGAACGGGCCGCTCAAGCCGCTGAGGGCCAGCCCAACCGCGAGCCAATGGCAGGGCGAGCGCTCCGCGTCAAGAGCGGGGCACAAAGCCAGCATCCAATATAAACGAATGTATATACTTATGTTCGTTTCCTGCTGGCCGCGCAGGTCGAGCAAACGCGCATAGGCCGCCGTTTCGTCGCCGCGCGCGAACTGGCGCCAGGTGTCCGCGATTTCGTCATCGAGCGATGGCGGTTCCGGTTCTGTCGGCACGGGGCGGAAGGCAGGCAGGTCCTGGTCG
>JBBSES010000480.1:0-4028 GCA_038239465.1 Gemmatales bacterium | reverse complement strand
CGTTGTCCAGAATCCACTGGTCGAAGCCGCCCTTTCTTTCGGTGTCCTGGATCGGCTGCCAGGTGTCGGCCTGGCGGCAAAACAGTTGCTGGCTGGCCGAGGTGCCACCGCGCGGCCTGCGTTTCAAGGTGCGCGTTGCCCGGTAACCCTGGCCGTCGAGCAGGAAATCGAACTCGACGAAGGCGCGTTGGCTGGCCTTGTTAATGAGTTCCTCGGCGTGGTCCTTGCCGCCGCGGTGGCCGCCGAACAGGGCGTAGGTCACGCCGTCGAAGACCGCCGACTTGCCGCTGCCGTTCATGCCGGCCAGCATCCACAAGGCGGCGCTGTCGAAGGCGATCTCCTGTTCGTCGCGGTAGCAGAGGAAGCCGCTCACGGCGATGCGCTGGGGAATCATCCGGCCTCCTCCTCCTCGTCGATGAGGGTTTCCGCCAACCGAGTGATGGCCGCGCCGTCGGTGTGGTCGTCCAACTCCTGTTGGAGGTAATCGAGGACCGTACTCCGAAAGCTCTTTTGCGGGCCGGAAACGTCGCCGTTGCGCGCTGGCCCCAGGTCGCCGACCTCGCGCCAGACGCGGTCGTACCAGCGCGGGAAGAGGGCGTCGAGCTCGCGCAGCAGCAGTTCGAGGTTGTCGGTGCCGGCCTTGTAGGTCAGCTGATAGCGCACCAACGAGCGTTCGCGGTCGGGCACCGTATCGCGGGAACGGGCGATGTCCTCCGCCGGTTCGTGGAAGTCGAGTTCGACGATCGGCGTGGCGTCCAGCGGTAGTTCGACGGGCGGCCCGGTCAAGCCGCGCGGCCCGACATCGACGACGACGACGCTTTTCTCGTCGTAGCGCTCGCCCAGGTCGAGGCGTTCGATGCTGCCCGAATAGCGGACATGCGTCTTGCCGTTAATAGTTTGCGGCTTGTGAATGTGGCCCAGGGCGACGTAGGCGAAATCGGCGAATTCCTCCTCGCCGAAGACGACGCTTTCGTTGGCGCTGATGCGAAAGAGATTGGGCAGCGTCGCCCCCTGAATATGGACGTGGGCGGACAACACCGCGGGCAGGTCGGGCCGATAGTCGGGGGAAGCGAGGATCGCGGCTAAACGGCGACGAAAGCCGGCGAGGAGGGCGCGGTTCTTGTCGTCGAGGCCTAAGCGCTCGCCGGGGTCGTCGAGGTAGCGGGCGACCGTGGGATACGGCATCAGGATAAATTGCACTTCCTGGCCGGCGCGGTCGCGCAAACGGAAGAAGCCCGGATCGGTCGCCAGGTACAAGCGGCCATTGGGCACGAGCGTGCCGTCCGTATCCATCGCAGGCGCCGCCAGGCTGAGCGCGTGGCGAAACGTCTGGCAAAAATTCTCGTTGTCGTGGTTGCCGGTGAGGGCGACGACGGTGCCGCCGCCGAGCAAAAATCCGGCGAACGTGCGGCGGAAATGTTCGATCGACTGGCGCAACCCGTCAGGCCGGCTCAGTTCGCTGAACAGATCGCCGGCGATGAGCAGCACTTCGACGGCATGTTCGGCGCAATAGGCGGCGACGCGCTCGACGGCCCGCTGCAAGTCGGCGGTGCGGTCGATACGGCCGAGACGGTCGCCCAGGTGCCAATCGGCGGTATGGAGGATTTTCATGGGATATGAAATTGTGACAACGGCGCGGCCCGGCGTCGAGGTCAGTAGCAGTGACGGGGGTTGCTTTGTTTACGTTTCGCGTCCTCCGCGCTCCTCTATCTACCCAGTGGCGGCCCAACACGGCCGGACGCCGCCCGGTTAGCTACAATCAACGGTTGTCACCAAGGCCTCGGGAATTGCTCGTCATACCCACGGGAGTTCCATGATGGCACCGCCGGTTTTTCGCGCTCGCCTTCGCTGGCTAACGGCCGCGGAAGGCGGCCGCAAACTGCCATTTGCTGGCCCCGTGTACGCCGCCACGGCGCATTTTGGCGCGCTCGACGAGCTATTCAGTGTGGTGCTGCGCTTGCCTGCCGGGGCCGCCGAGGCGTGCGACGCGGACCTTTCCTTGCTGGCGCCTGAAAATCTGCCGGACATCCTGAAACGGCTCGTGCCAGGAAGTCGCTTGTTCATAACGGAAGGCCCGCGCACTGTCGCGGAAGCGCGCGTCTTAACGCTCGGTGAACCGTCGGGGCTTGAACCTCGCTAGCTGCCATCTCCCGCGCCCAATCGCAACTCCAACAAGAAGCGATTCACCTCCGCGCGCGGCGCTTCCTCCGGCAATTGGCTCCGCTCATACGCCTCGTCCAAACGTCGTTCCCAGCGCTGCAACTCGGCGCGATGCCAGGCGTAGTCGAGGTCGTCGAGGCGGCCCAACTCGCGCGCCTGCTTGCGCTCGATCAACGCGGCGATGAAGGGCAGATCGTAACGCCCTGCAAGGGTTGGCAGGTTCGCTTCCACCGCGCCCGTTTCTAGAAGGTGAATGCCGCTCAAGACGACGCGATAAGCGTAGAGCAGCGTCTTGGCCTTCTTCACTTCCTCGCGTTCGAGCATGTGGAGTTGCGTCCGCAGGAAGCCGCGATAGTGGCGATGACAGCCGCGCGTCACGCAGCGCTGGGCCAGGGGACGCAAGCGGTCCAGGAACGATTGCCCGGCGACGACGAGGGGCGAGAAGATTTGCTCCAGGACATAGCCGTTGTTTTTGCACAGCAGGCGTAAGTATTTTCCGATCTCGTGGCCGACCAGTTCGACTTCGAGGCCGTCGAGGTCCGTCTTGATCTCGCGCGTTTCGGTCGGGCGCTGCAGGCCGACGAGGTCGGCCAGCGGCAGCTGGTAAGCGCCGCGCAGATCGACGTCGCTATCGGCCGACGGGAAGCCGTACAGGTGTGCGCCGCTCACGGTCACGAAGAGGGCGTCGGGCCAGCGCGCGGCGGCCAGTTCAGCCAGGGGGGCCAGGTTCAGGGTCATGCACCATCCTCCGGCGGGCGCGGATCAAAAAGCGGTTGACGCGGTCGGTGTCGGGCCGCTCCGGCAGGCGCGTGTCCGCGAACGCCCGCTGAAATAACTGATCCAGTTCGAGCGCCCGGGTTCGCACTTCCGCGAAGGAAAGCGTGCCGGCGCGGATACGCAGCAGCTCGTCGCGGTGGTCGCCCACATTCACGAGGATGTCGCCGGTACGTAGCGCGTGCGTGCCGCTCAGGAGCAACCGAATGAGGTGCATGGCGTGCTTGGCCCGGTAGGCGCCGGTGCGCTCGTGGTGGCGGCGCATCAGGCGAAATTGCGACAACACATAGCCGCTATAGGTCTTGTAGAGATGGCGCGACAGAAAGGCGTCGCGCAGGCCGCGTAGCTCGCGTCCCAGGTCATCTTCGTGCAGGATCAAGGGGGACCAGAGCGTTTCCAGCAAATTGGGATTGGCCTGCAGGGCCAGGCGCAGGAACTTTTCCAATTCCCAATCGACCTCCTCGATGCCGTCGCCGCGATATTCCACCTGCTCGGGCGGCTTGAACAGCGACCAGTGGAGGTCGGCGGGCGGCAGGTAGACGCCGCGGCGGTCCTCGTCGGAAGCGTCGGTCGCCAGGCCAAAGGCGCGCGAGCCGACGGCGACGCGCAGGATGACATGGGGGCGCAGATCGTCGCCCGGCGTGGCCCACTCGTCGGCCATTT
The DNA here is from genome assembly GCA_038239465.1 of Gemmatales bacterium. Taxonomy (GTDB): domain Bacteria; phylum Planctomycetota; class Planctomycetia; order Gemmatales; family Gemmataceae; genus JBBSES01. The sequence continues at coordinate 431 of JBBSES010000480.1, read as the reverse complement.
CGCGGCGGCGCACGGCCAATTCCGCGAACTTGACGCGCATGGTCGCGCCGTCGAGGAAGCGCACGAGATAGGGCCGACGATTGCTGTCCGGTGCTTCGACGACTTCCGCCACGGTGCCGGCCGGCTTGACGACGTCGCTCTCCGGCAAGCGTTTGGCGCCGCGCAGCACGACCTGCGTGCCGATGGGAATGAGGAACGTTGGCAGCGTTACGGGAGTTTCGTCCATAACGGCTATCGTAGTAGGAAGGGAAGACGCGAAACGGTAAACCTCGGCGATTTGCTCTTGATCGATCGCACATCGATTTGTGACGATAACTATTGTCGGCCGGAGAACATGGGCCGACGAGTTTGTCAGGCACGGTACCTTGTCCGCCGTGCCGCTTCCCTGGCGATGTCGTTCGCAGTGACGACTTAGTATCGGTGGCCGCCCG
>JBBSES010000479.1:0-4030 GCA_038239465.1 Gemmatales bacterium | reverse complement strand
GCGCAAGGCCGGCCCGTCGCGCTGGATCGGCCAGCGCGAATGGGCCGCCAGCTGGCCGACGTAGAAATTCATCAGGTCCACTTCGTACAGGCCTTGCCACAGCGTCGCCAGCCCCAGGGAAAGGTACGTAAAGACGACGACGGCGCCCAGAGTCTGAAGGTGGGCCGGCAGCCACCATTGCCATTCGTATTCCTTGCTCACTCCCGTGATGATCCACTGCTGGCTTTCGAGCCAGTAATCGCGGCCTTGCGGCATGGCGACGGCGAGCGTCGTCGGATCGAACGCCGCCAGGGCGATGAACAGGGCGGAATGGGCGAGGAAGGCGGCGCCGATGGCCGCCGCCGCCTTGGGCAACGAATCTTCGACGACGGCCGCGACGAGCAACGGCGTCAGCAAGAGGGTCGTCAGCAATCGGCCCGTCGGCCAGCCCGTGGCATAATCGAGAAGCACGGGAAAGACGCCGATCGGCAGTCCGACCAGGAGCCAATACGGCCAGGCTCCCAGCCGATTCCCGAGCCAGCGCGCCGCCTGCAACGTCCGCACGCGGCTGCCTTCCGGTACGCGGAGCGGGCCGAGCCAACCGGGCGCTCGTGAGGAAGTCGTCATGCTTCACTCCCCCGCGCCCAGTTTACGCGAAGTCGCCTCCGCCTGTTCCACGAGGGCCGTCTCTTGGCGGCGTTCGGCGCGTTGACGGGCGAAATCGGCCAGGCTCCGCGCCTCGGCTTTGCCTGCCGGGTCGGGTATTTCTCCCAGAAGATCGAGCGCTCGGCGCCGTTGCCGCGGACTGCCGACGACCAGAGATTGCCGGATGCGTTCGAGGACGAACGGAGCGCCCTGGGCATGTAGGATCGCGGCGATACGGCCATCCGCAGCATGGTTGTCGCGCTCGATCCAGGCGCCGTAGACGCCGTGCCAGAGCCGATGCCGCGCCGCCTCGACCTCCGCGGGACGCGGCTCCTTGACGCCGAATCGCATGTTCTTTTTCGCTTCCTCCAGGGCCAACGGCTCGATGGCGGTCGATAACGCCTCGGCCGGCGCATGGCCGGCGGCGATGGTCGGCAGGACGGCGGCCACCTCTCCCGGCAGTGGCGGAAACTTCTCGCGGACGTATGGTTCGAAGAACAGCGAGCGGCACGACCAGGCGGCGATGGCCAGGACGATGGCACCGCTATACGTGGCCGCCAGCAGGCTCAATTGTCCGTGAATGGAACGGATGTAGTGCGGCGTGATCCTCATCGATCCGCCTCCCATAGTGCCGTTACGCGGCGATCCGCTTGCCGACCTGCCAGCCAGCCGCCGACGACACAAGCCGCGCCCGCGCCGAGCCAAAACCAGGGCGAGCGGGCAAAGAGCATGTGTAGCGTCAAGAGCGGCGCGAGGGCGGCGGACAGGATCGCCATCGGCACGGCCAACGGGCCCACGGCGCTGCCGCGCGCCGCCACCCGCGAGAACGGTGGATCGGCGATGACCAGCCAGAAAGCGGTATAGGTCAGCGCCACGGAGAGCAAGAACGCCAGTCCGGCGTGAAGCAACGCGGCCAGCGGATCGCCCCACACCGACACGGCGACGATGCCCCAAAGCAGGCACAAGGGGGCGACGGCGAAGGCCAAAATCGCCTTGCCCACGCCGCGCGCCAGGCGCGCCGGGCTTTCCACCGGCGCGGCGGCCAGCAGCCACCAGGCGTTTCCCTCGCGCGTGAACGTCATCTGATACACCAGGGGCGGCACGGAGAGGGCCAGCAGGTAGACCGACAGCACCGATAACGTCATCAAACGCGGGTCGGTCTCGGTCAATGGATTGGCGAATTGCCGCGTGAAGACGCCGAGCAGCACCGCGGCCACGGCGACGTTGAGCGACCAGATGCAGCGCATCTTCAGGCCGGTATCGCGCGAGAGCAGCGTCCGACACAGCCAGAAACCGATGCGTTCCTCGGCTCCGCGCGTCAAGCATGCTGGGCCGCTGGCCAGGCCGCCGACGCGCTCGGCCGCCATGGGAGGTACGCGCCGCGCCGTCGTCAACGGTTGCACGCCGCCGTACAAGCTGGCCACGCGCTGCACCGCCAGCGCTACGGCGAACAGAGCAACTGCGACGATGATAAGGCCGTTGAGCAGCGTGCCCGGCGTTGGCGTCACGGCCGCCTGTTCCACGAAGTGCGCCAGCCAGGTTGGCGGCAACACCTCGGCCCACGCCGGCGGGAAGGCGCCCCAGAGCATGATGGCATGGCCGCCGTTGCGCAACACCAGCTGGCCGCCGTAAAACAGCACGAAGACCAGGGCGATCTGCGTCCAGGCCAGGATTTCCTTCCACTGCTCCAGCCGCGTCGAGCCGCCTATTGCCGTCAGCGCGAGGACCACCAACGCCACGACGGCGAGGTTGCCGGCCACCGATGTTAGGAAGTAAGCGGGAATGGTCCACAGCCCGGCATCGCGCAAGCCGCCGATCAGGATCAGCGGAATGAGGTTCAGCGCCAGGTACATCAGCACGACGTAGAAGAGCAAGTTGGCGAAGCGGGCGGCGGCGTAGGTACGTGGCGCGATCGGTCGATGGCCGACGATTTCCCCGTCTCGCGGGTCGAGGACGACTTCGTGAAACTCCACGAGGATGGTCGAGGCAATCACCAACATCGACAGGCTCAGATTGGCGAAGGCGAAGAAGAAGACATCCACGCGCGCGAACAGAAGCAAGCTGGCGATGGCCGAGATCGTCTGGCACTGGCCCACGACCCAGAAGAGCGGGCTGATGAGGAATGTCGGCTTGGTGGCGGTGGCCCGGCCATAGTGCTGACCGCGCAGGTCCATCAATATGAACGCCTTGGTCAACGCCGCGAAGCCGCGCGGATCGATCCCCAGCGAGACAAGCCATCGGCCGCTGAACATGAGGGGCGAACTCCCGATCTCACGCGGTCGGCGCCGGCAAGGCGCTCAGAAAATCGCGCACCGATTCGTCCGGTTTCGCCGAGCGCGTCAGGGCTTGAAAGACGCCTTCGAGCGTCCCTCCCGGTTGCCCGGCGAGCAGCGCCGCGGTGGTGTCGTCGGCCACGACGCGGCCGCGATCGATGACGATGACCCGCTGACAAAGCCGTTCGATCACTTCCAGGATATGCGAGCAGAACAGCAGCGTCTTGCCGCGTTCGAGCAATCGTTCGAGTAATTTGCGGAAGGTCAATGCCGCGTTCACGTCGAGGCCATTGAGCGGTTCGTCGAGCAGCAGCACCGGCGGATCGTGCAGTAGAGCGCCAGTGAGCAGCACCTTTTGCCGCATACCCTTGGACAGGGTTTCGATGGGCTGATCGGCGGCCGGCGCCACGTCGAAGGCGTCGAGCAGCTGGCCAATGCGCGTCGCCGCCGTCGGCCGATCGACGTGATACAACTCGGCGACCAGCGACAGGTATTCGTTCGGCGACAGGCTCGTATAGAGGGCGGCGCTTTCCGGCACGTAGCCGATGCGCCGCTTGACCTCGACGGGGTCTTTTACCACGTCGAAGCCGCAGACGCGGACCTCGCCCTCGGTGGGGCGCAGCAAGCCGGCGATGATCTTGACGGTGGTCGATTTGCCGGCGCCGTTGGGACCGAGATAGCCGGTCGCCTCGCCGGGCCGCACGGTGAAGCTGATGCCGCGCACGGCGTCTTTGCCGTCGTAGCTCTTGACCAAGTTGCGGACTTCGATCACGGTTGCCTCGCCTTCTATTCGTCCCCGCGCCTGGAATCTTCGCATGGAGGGTCGCCCAAGGCAAACACAAACGGCCCGTGGGGTTTGTACCTTCGGTAGACGCGAAACGTAAACGGGCCGGGTATGCCGCGGTCGATTATTTGTTTCCCGGCATGAAAGGCAGTCCTTACGATACGTATGCGTTGGACGCGGGCCGCGCAAGTGTTTTTCTTTCGATGTCGCTAGTGCTGCGTCAAAGCCTCGATTTAGGGTAGCGGCGTCCCGCACTTCGTCTGAATTCTGGCGAATTCAGCTACTCAGACAACGACCCCCGTAGCTGAATTCGCCAGAATTCAGACCCGCGACCCTAAAGTCAAGCCTT
>JBBSES010000478.1:0-4052 GCA_038239465.1 Gemmatales bacterium | reverse complement strand
TAACGCCAATACCGTTTAACGAAGGACGCAGTTCACTTGTTTGTACATTGAAAAAACGCCTGAAAAATACTGTACATCGTACTGAACATCGAGCTTCGTTAAACGGTATTGGGGCTAACGCCCCCCGCTCGCCGGGTTATTTTCAGAGCAGCGTCGCTAAACGGCGGCCCTTGACACTCCCGCCCTGTTTGGCGTATACGCCTCCGCCTGAAACGGTCCCCCGCGTGACACGGAGGTTTTCATGTTGGTCGATCAAAAGCACATCACGACGGTGCGCATGCACGACGCCAAGGGCAGCGACGTGCAACTGGTCAAGGAAGCGGACAACGAATATCATCTGCGGCTCACCTCGCGCAACAACATGGTCAACATCACCCTGGGCAGCGGCGATTTGCGGAAGCTGTGCCAGCAACTCATCCAGTTGGATATCGAGGAAAACTGGAAGCCGCAGGTGGCCACGCCGCCGGAATTTCGCTCGTTCCTGTTCGGCAACACGACCAAGTCCAGCGACGACAACGTGCCCAGCTGGTTCGCGCGCATGGCCGGCGAGATGGTTGAGGCGGCCAGCAAGCGTTAATGCCGTTTTCCAGTCGGTATTTACCGTACCGGCGTTCGGGAAGCGCGAGGCTTCTGCTAAACTAATAGCAGGCTCGCGCTCCCCGGGCGCCGGTTTTCTCTTTCCGTGCGAGGTGACGATGGACCTTCTCCAACAGGCCGATCCCGAGATTTGGCAGGCGATCCAGGGCGAGAACCAACGGCAACAACATGGCCTGGAACTGATCGCCTCGGAGAACTACGCCAGCAGCGCCGTCATGGCGGCCCAGGGAACGACGCTGACGAACAAGTACGCCGAGGGCTATCCCGGCCGGCGCTATTACGGCGGCTGCGAGTTCGTGGACGTGGCCGAGCGCCTGGCCATCGAGCGCCTGACGAAACTCTTCGACGCGCCGAAGGCCAACGTGCAGCCGCACTCCGGGGCGCAGGCGAACATGGCCGTCTTCCTCGCCTGCCTGGAGCCGGGCGACACCATCCTAGGGCTCGACCTGGCGCACGGCGGCCATCTGACGCACGGCATGCGCTTGAACTTCTCGGGCAAGTATTTCAAGGTCGTCAGCTACGGCGTGGCCAAAGACACCGAGCGCATAGATTTCGATCGGGTCGCCCGGCAGACGAAGGAACACAAGCCGAAACTCGTCATCGCCGGCGCCAGCGCCTATTCGCGCGAGATCGACTTCGCCACCTTCGCGCAGATATGCCAGGAGAACAAGGCCCTGTTCATGGTGGACATGGCCCACATCGCCGGCCTCGTCGCCGCCGAGCAGCACTCCAGCCCGGTGCCGCTGGCCGACTTCACGACCTCGACGACGCACAAGACCTTGCGCGGTCCGCGCGGCGGCTTCATCCTGTGCAAGAACGAGTGGGCGGCGAAGATCAATTCCGCCGTCTTTCCCGGCGTTCAGGGCGGGCCGTTGATGCACGTCATCGCCGCCAAGGCGGTCGCGTTCGGCGAAGCGCTGAAGCCCGAGTTCCGCGGTTACGCGGCCCAGACCATCGCCAATGCTCGCACCCTGGCCGCGGAGTTGCAGCGCCACGGCTATCGCATCGTCTCGGGGGGCACCGACAATCACCTGATGCTGGTGGACGTGGCCTCCAAGGGCGTGACCGGCAAGGTCGCCGAGCAAGCGCTCGACAAGGCTGGCATCACGGTCAACAAGAACATGATCCCCTACGACACGCGGCCGCCCCTCGACCCGTCGGGCATCCGCATCGGTACGCCAGCCCTGACCACGCGCGGCATGCGCGAGCCGGAGATGCGCACCATCGCCGGCTGGATCGGCGACGTGCTGGCGCATCCCGAGGACGCCGTGCAGCTGGAGCGCGTCCGCTGCAAGGTGCGCGAGTTGGGCGAGCAGTTCCCCGCCCCGCGCGCCGCCCTCTAACCCGCGGCATTGAGACGAGGAAGCGATGGACGGCACCCCGGCGGAAGACGTTCCGGTTCAGGAATTGGTCGGCAAGCGCGTCGCCTTTCGAACGGACGAAGACCACGAAACGTGCTGGCACCAGCGCGTCGGCCTGGTGACGGGTAAGGTTCTCCGGCCGGCGCGGACGCTGGCGCAGAAGGCCGACATGCTGCGCGCCGATGGCGTCGAAGTGCCGGCCGGCTTCCCCACCGAGGACGTGCCGCGCGTCTGGGTCGCCGCCGATGCTTGCGCGTCAATGCCCAACGGCTGCGAGACGGCGGTGGAATTGGGGTGTCTGCTTGTCGGTTGATCTAAGGGTAACAAATAAGTCGGCAACGGGAAAGGAGGTGCAATTACCATGAATCTCGACGACCGCATCGAAATCAATCCCCACAAGATGATGGGCAAACCCGTCATTCGCGGCACCCGACTAACCGTTGAGTTGATCCTGAATAAATTGGGAGACGGCGCCGCCGAATCGGAGGTGCTTGAGGCGTACCCAACGCTTACCCGGGAAGACATCTTGGCGGCCATGCGCTTCGGCGCCCAGGCGGTCGCCCATGAAGCCGTCATCGACCTGGAAGTATCAGGGCATTTCGGCGCCTGTTTGTGAGATACACAAAGATAATACGCCAGCGTTCATCGGCCCCTTCTGGGCGTCGAATTATTCCGGTGTTCAGTTGTCGGCCCCTGCCGGGGCCGGATCGCGGGGTCGGCTTCCACGGGTTGCGGTACGCTCCACCCGTGGCTACATTCGTCGGCCCCTGCCGGGGCCAAATGCCTTGTTCGTCCCGGTAGGGGCGCACGATTGTAGCCACGGGTGAAGCGCAGCGCAACCCGTGGAACGAGGCCCCCGTCTTTCTCACCCGGTAGGGGCGAACGAATGGCAACAATGTCTCATCATAATTCCGCAAACGATGCCTGAGTGCCAGCAAGTGATGTACCATTACGAAAATAACATCGTTGAGTCGCCCGCCTTGTCGCTGCGGCATAAACCCGCCGGGTCGCTCCTGTTTTCTTATGCCGCCAAGATATAGTCGATGTCCGACTCCTTAACCCCACCGCCAACCGCCGCGACGCAACTCGATCACGACCATTTCATGCGCCGGGCGATCGAGCAAGCCATGCACGTGCCCGAATATCCCTTCGGCGCCGTCATCGTCCGCGCCGCCACGGGCGAAGTGCTGGCCGAAGGCTACAACCACGGCCGCGATAGCCCTACCTTTCACGGCGAAATTTACACCATTAACCTTTGTGCCGCGAAGCATCCCGGCATCGACTGGAAGGAACTCGTGCTGTACACGACGGCCGAGCCGTGCCCCATGTGCCAGTCGGCCATCGAATGGGCCGGGTTCGCTCTGACCGTGTTTGGCACGTCCATGCCCTTTCTCGTGCGACTCGGCTGGGAGCAAATCGACATCCGCGCCGCCGAGGTCGCGCGCCGGACGCCCTTTCGCAGTACGGACGCTTTGCTGGGCGGCGTGCTGGAAGGGGAGTGCAATGCCCTCTTTTTAGCCAGGCGGCCGAAGCCCGACCCGCGAAAATAGCGGTTCGGGCGCAGGCGCGCAAGTTTCCGTGCCCACGGCGTTTTCCTCTTCGCGGGGCGCCATCGATCTTTCCCCGCTTTCGAACTTGCGAAAAGAATTGCAAACGCCGGCGCTGGTGGTAGGTTCACCATAATGGATGAACCGCGCCCGCTCCGCTCCGAGGATGCCGCGATGTGCCGCTCGCTTTTCCACTCCTGCCTCGCCGTTGCCTTGCTGCTTTCGACCATTGCCGTCGCTCCGGCCCAGGCGCCGCGCAACGACCTGCTCGAGCAAAACAAGCTGCTGAGCAAGGTCAACGCCGACAAGATGGAGCAAGAAGTCAGCAACGGGCTGGCCGAGTCGCGTAAGTTGGCCGCCACCGACCCCGCCAAAGCCATCGCCGCGTTAAAGCTGCTGCAAGGCCGTTTGGAGGCGGATACGGCCCTGACCGAAGCGCGCCGCGGCGCCCTGGTTCGCATGGTCGTGGCGCGAGTGCAGACGATGCAGACGACCGCGGCCGCCCTGGAGCGGACAGCGCCGCGGAAGCCGCTCGGCGGCGAGGACG
>JBBSES010000477.1:0-4058 GCA_038239465.1 Gemmatales bacterium | reverse complement strand
TTCCGCAGCTGGGAGCGGAGTTCGAGTTCGGCATGCTGTTCCTCGGCAAGGGAGATCCGCCCACGGATCCGACGATCGTGCCCCAGGACGGAGCGCACGCCATCTTCGGCGCGGTCGGTCTCCAGGCGCGGCCGTTCGCCGGGCAAATCGTTGAGGTTCAGCGTCTCGCGCAGCCGCGACCAATCGGCGGCGGCCGTCTCGAAGAAGGCGGCGTCGGCGAGGGCCGGTCCTCCCTTCTCCTCGAGCGCGCGGGCGATCAGGTTCCAGGCGGCGCGGTACACGTCGTCCAGCGCGGTCCACATCAACTTGGTGGCACCGGCGAAGCGCAGGAGGATGGCTCGCTCGCGGTTGCTGTTGTGCGTGCCGCCGAGCCAGACGCCGAGGGCGCCGCCGACCGCTGTGCCGATGCCGGGAAACAGCAGCGTGCCGATGGTGGCCCCGCCGATGGCCGCTACGCCGATAGGAGTGGATGGATTGGCCGCCTGCGCCGACTTGTGGAGCAAACCGGCGATGCCTTCGAGGCGCTGCAAGTTACGGAAATCGGGACAGGCGGCCATGATCGACTGGCCCGCCGGCTGCAATAGATTTAGCAATTCCTGATAATGCGCGGGCAACTCGTGCAGCGCCGCCGGCACCGGCGCGGGCAGTTCTGGATCGCGGGCCAGGTCGCTGATCGCGGCCAGGCCGATCATGCAAGCGCGCTGAAACTGGCCCGGATCGTTGACGTCGGCCAGCGCCGAAGGATCGGTCGCCGCGTGAGCGCGGGCCTGCAGTTCCGCCAGCGGTTGGTTGTACGCGCGGGTGGTGCGGCCGCGCAAGCTCCAGCCCAATTCCAAAGGGGACAAGTGGGGCGCCGAGATCGAGGGCATTGGCGGCCTCGGATAGAGGAGCGGGCGTGTCGGTCAATGTCAATTATCCGAAAGGCGCGCGCGGGGTCAACCGACCCGCTCCGTTTGGCGAAAGCGCCGCGGCTCGATTGGCCCGGCGCGCGATAAGCGCTACAATTGCAGAAGACCAAGACTTCTTTCCCCGTTGCCCCGTGAACCAGGCTCCCATGGCGCGTGACTATTACGAGGTACTCGGCGTCGGCAAGACCGCCAGCGCCGACGAGATCAAGCAGGCCTACCGCAAGCTGGCCCGCAAGTATCACCCGGATCGCAACCCCGGCGATAAGCAGGCCGAGGCCCAATTCAAGGAAGTGCAGGAGGCCTACGACGTGGTCAGCGACGAGGCCAAGCGCGCCGACTACGACCGCTTCGGCGCCGCCGGTCCCGAGGCCGGCTTCGGCAATCGCCGTGGCGGTCCCCGATCGCAAACATTTCGCTGGGGCAGCGGATCGGGAGGCGCTCCGGGGGCCGGCGCGGAGATGGACCCGGAAGAGGCCGCCAACCTGTTCCGCCAGTTTTTCGGCGGCGAGTTCGGCGGCAATGCCGGCGCGACGGAAGACCCGATGGCCGGCATGGCGCGCGGCCGGGGCCGTCGCCCGCCCGCCGACGAGGCGGAATCGGAGGTGTCCATCCCCTTGCTCACCGCCGCGCAAGGGGGCAAACTTTCGCTGCGCATCAACGGCCGCGAGGTCGATGTGGATGTGCCGGCCGGCTGCAAGGACGGCCAAAAGCTGCGCCTCAAGGGACAGGGACCGGGCGGCGGCAACCTCGTCCTCGTGCTGCGCGTGGAGCCGCACCCGTACTTCCGCCGCGAGGGAAACGACATCCTCCTATCCGTGCCGCTGTCGTTCGCCGAAGCGGCGCTCGGCGCCGCCGTCGAAGTGCCGACGCTCGAGGGCAGCCGCCTCTCGGTCAAGGTGCCACCGGGCACGTCGAGCGGCGCTCGCCTGCGTCTGCGCGGCAAGGGAATCGCGGGCGGCGACCAATACATCGAGGTGCAAGTCGCGGTGCCGGCCGTAAAGGACGAGCGCGGCCGCGAACTAATCGAAGAATTGGCGAAACTGCATCCCCAGGATCCGCGCGCGTCGGTCCCCTGGAACCAATGACCGTGGCCGCTTGTCCGAGGTGCCCAGCCGTGAAACCGAACGCCTTTCCGCGAATGCTGCACCTGCGCAGCCCGCTTGATTTCCGCCGCGTCTACGAGCGGCGCCGTTCCGTCAGCGACGCCTGGCTCATCGTCTACGGCTGCGAAAACCAGTTGCCGCACATGCGCCTGGGACTGTCGGTGTCGCGCAAGGTGGGGCCGGCCGTCCACCGCAACAAGCTGCGCCGCCTGTACAAGGAAGCGTTTCGCCTGACGCGCGCCGACCTGCCCATCGGCATCGATGTGGTGCTGATCCCTCGACAAAAGGAACTGCCGTCGCTGGACGCGCTCAAACTGACTTTGCCTCGACTCATCCAGCAAGTGTCGCGCAAGCTGACGCCACGGAGCGTTGCCCCATGATCGCCAAGCTCTGGGCGCCGTTCGCGGCGCTGCTGAGTTTCGTGTTGATCGGCGGCGTGCGCGGCTACCAACTCTTGCTGCGGCCGTTGCTGCCCCCGGTGTGCCGTTTCACGCCCAGCTGCAGCGCCTACTTCATCGAGGCCGTGCGGAAATACGGGCCGCTCCTCGGCAGCTGGCGCGGAATACGCCGCATTTGCCGGTGCCATCCCTGGCACCCCGGCGGCCACGATCCGCCTTAAAGTAGGTAAGTTAGCGCCCCGCACGGCTCGGCAAGGGTAACGCGATGAAAATTCCGCGAAATTTGCCTGCGATTCGCTTGCCTTTGCCCGGTTCCATGCTAAAAATAATTTGAAGCCGAGGGATAAGCTCGATTTCGAAACTGAGTGGGCGACAGTTTCGATTTCGCTATCTCTCGGCTTTCTTTTTGCGCTCGGCGGGGTTCATGAAACTCAAACAACACCCCGATGACTTCCGCGTCGAAGAACTCACCGATCTGGACCCGTCCGCCGACGGCCCCTTCGCCTTCTACCGCCTGGAAAAACGCGGCTGGTCTACGCCCGACGCCCTGCAAGCCGTCCGCCAGCGCTGGAAAATCGACCTCCAGCGCGTGTCGTGCGGCGGCTTGAAGGATCGCCACGCCCACACCATTCAATACTTCAGCATCTTTCGCGGCCCGCAACGTAATCTCTCGCACAACGACGTAGGCGTGACTTACCTGGGCCAGCGCGCGGAGCCATACGCATCGTCCTCCGTGCGCGGCAACCTCTTCCGCCTGACGCTGCGCGACCTGAACCCTGACGAAGTGACCGCTGCCCAAGCCGCCCTGGAGGCAGTTCGCGTCCAGGGAGTACCCAACTACTTTGACGACCAGCGCTTCGGTTCGGTGTCGCCGGAGGGTCGGGAGTTCATCGCCAAGTCGTTGGTCCTCGGCCATTTCGAAGAGGCGCTGCGTCTGGCCCTGGCGGCGCCCTACGCGCACGACCGTGCCGCCGCCAAGCGTGAGAAAGCGGTCCTGCGCGAGCATTGGGGCGATTGGCCGCTGCTCCGCGAGCGTTTGCCGCGCGGCCATCCCCTCGACGTGGTCTCATTCCTGGCCCATCGGCCGGACGACTTCCGCGGCGCCGTAAGTCGCCTCCATCCTGAATTGCACGGATTGTATCTGGCCGCGTACCAAAGCCATCTCTGGAACCGGATGCTGGCCCGCTGGTTGGAGCAACAAGTTCCCGCCGAACACCTTTCTCTCATCCAGGTTCGGCTGGGTACGCTGCCCTTCCCTCGGCAACTGAGTCAGGAAACGCAGGCCGCGCTATCGGCGTTGCGTTTGCCGCTGCCCTCCTCCCGCCAAAAGCTCGACGAAGACGATCCGCGCTTGGCGTTGATGCGTTCAGTCCTCGCCGAAGAGGGGCTGGAACCACGCCAACTTCAGGTCAAGGGCGTTCGCACGATGTTCTTCTCCAAGGGCGACCGCGCGGCGCTGTGCCTGCCGGCGCACCTGGAACACGAACGCGGCACCGACGAGAAGCACCCCGGCCGACAAAAGTTGACGCTCTCGTTTGAGTTGCCGCGCGGCGCTTATGCCACCCTGATAGTCAAGCGCATCACCGTCTCGCCAAGCCCGGCGAGCGTCGAGGCGTAAAGCGCCGACGTGGTAGTTGCTCACACGTCGG
>JBBSES010000476.1:0-4082 GCA_038239465.1 Gemmatales bacterium | reverse complement strand
TTGGCATAGCCGCCGATCTCTTTGTCGAGGTCGATGGCGGGGACTTCCAGCTGGCCGACGAGCGTGGCCTGGCGGAGTTGCCGATACGCCTGGCGCGGGTCGTTCGGGTAATCCTCGCCTTCGAGGGTCGAGAGCAATTTGCGCAGCCGGACGGCGTTGACGCCGGAGACGTGCTTGTACAGCGCCCACGGGTTGAACTGCCGGCCAAACTTGCGGCTTTCCTTCTGCGTGACGAGGTGCTGCAAGCGCGGCCGCGGCGGCCCGAGCAGGCTGACGCGGTGCAGGAACAGATTCTCGATGACGCGCGGCAACGGAAACGACGGATCCTTGAAACCGAGCCAGACCAGCTCCGGGTTTTCGTAGAGAAGCGGAATGACCTCGCGCGCCTCGGCCGTCGGGCTTCCCTGGCTGGTCGTCAATAGGTCGAGGTGCGGCAAGACGACGACGCGGCGCTCGACGGCGCCGCGGACGGCTTCGCGCAACTGAGCGATCATGGTGCCAATCAATCCCATCGGCATGCCGCCCGCCTGGTCCTCGGCGCGCGGCCGGCCATCGAGGTAAAGACAACGCAGGTTGGCGGCCTTCAGGCGCGTCCGCACGTTGACGAACAGGTAGGGCGCCAAATCCTTGTCGCATTCGATGAGGCAGGGTAAGCCGCGCTGCAATTTGCTGGACACCTCCGCCAATTCCGCGGCATAGGCGGCCTCGACCGCCTGCTCCACGGTAAGCTGCTGCGGCAGGGATTTTTCTTCGATGAGGATCGACATACATCTCCTGGTTCCCAGGCTCCTGCCTGGGAACCCGCTTGCCCGAGGCTCTGACGTGTCGGTACTTCAACCGATACCTGGCACGCCGGCCACATTCCGACGAGGCGGAGCCTCGGGGAAGGCATTCCCAGGCGGAGCCTGGGAACGAGGACAATCGATCAGACTTCGAGGACAATCGTCAGCGACCCACTTTGCGGATCTTCCGTCATTTCCTTGATCTGCCCCATCTGGGCGGCCTTCTGCTTCAGCGCCTCGGCCGTCACGCGGTTGATCGCCTGGTCGAGTTCCTGGCGCAGATCACTGAGTTGCCCTTCGAGCTTGTCGGTCGCCTCGCATTGCAAGTCCTGCTGCCGCCGCTGCGCTTGACGCTCCAGGTCGGCGCGCACGTCCTCGCGCAACGCTTGCTTAGTCTTCTGAGCGCTGGGGCCGACATCGGTGTAGGCACGCGTCTCCTTTTCGCCTTCCAGTTCGACCTTCTCGCTCAACTCGGCGGCAACGCTGACGGTGCCGGTCTCCGTTTCGATGGTCACGTTGACGCCGTCTTTCGTGCGCGTCAGCTTGCCGCTCTTCTCGGTGAAGCCACGGCCGACGAGTTCGCGTTTGAGCAACGCGGCCATTTGCTCGCAGGGAAGGATTTCGAGCATCTCTAGCTGGGTGCTGACGCGGTCGTCGGCCCTGACGAGGCGTTGAATGCTCTCGCGGACGCGGATGCGATAGGCACGGCTCATGGGTGGCCCTCCGTTTGGACCCGCAAGGGGTCGGTGGCTCGCAGGATCGTCTGGGCGCGGGCGTGCAGGTCGTCGCCGCCGTGGCGTTCCCAGTCGGTTTTGGTCAACTGGCTGGCTTCGTAGCCATCGTCGAAAAAGCCAACGCCGCGCGCCGCCCGTTCCCAGCGCTGGAAGCGGTCGGTCTGGCGTACCAGGGCCAGCGCGGCTTGCGTGGTCTCGACGCGGTCGGCCATGCGCGGCCCGCCTTGCACGACGCGCGTGCCCCACAGGTCGGCGGTGGCCCCCGGAGTCAGCACGCGGGCCAGCGTTCGCAGCAGGAAGCGGGCCAGGTCGAGGCGCCGCGCCGTTTCGACGGCTTGCAGGAACGCCAGCAGCACGGCTTCCTGAGCGCGGCCGCGCGCCCGCAACTCTTGCCACTGGCCCACGTGCGCCTTGTCGCGTTCCGTCTCCAGCCAGCGCTGCGCCAGCGTCGTTTGCAGAGCTTCCAGGATGCATGCACCCAGGCCGGTTGTCCAGGGCGCGAAATCGGGCAACGGCTCGGCGGGGTCGAGAAAGTCGTCGGGATATGCCAGGCGACACAGGGCATTACGCGATAACGCCGGGCCGCTCACCAGGGGTGCAGCCTCACTGCCGCGTAAACTGCCGTGCAAGGCGCTGTAAGCGAGATAAAGCAACAAAGAATCGGCGGGCGACAATTCCTTGATCGGAGCGGCCCAGCCCGGCTTATCGGTGGCTGGCTTGTGAGCCGTCACCCAGACCAAAAAATTGAGGCTGTGGCGCGAGAAGGCGAGGCCCAACTCAGCCGGCGGCGTTCGCTCCCAGAGACGGCCGTCGGCGACCCGGTCGCCGCGCAGGTGCCGCTCGCGCCGCCAGCCGCCCCCGCGCGCCAGGACCAGCGTGAGGCCCTTGGCGAGGGCGTCCTGCACCAGTTCGACGGCCGTGGCGCTGAGGCACGGCGGTTGCGCGTGAGCGTTGAGCAACAGCGGCACCGCCTGTTCCCTGGGCACGCGGCCGAGGAAGAAGTGCAGGATCCGCAGCAGGTTGGCCTCGAAGCGCGATACGACTTTCATGGTGCCGTCACGAGTGCTTGTCCCTGGATAGAGGCCGCTTCCACAAACCGACCGCCGCCGGCGCGGGAAAGCCGTTCACGGTCACATCCTTGCCGACAAGCCGAATCTCCAGCGTGTTCGGCAAGAGCCAGCGCGGATCGTCCGCCCGACATCGCTCGCTGAGGAAGTGGACCCGCTGATTGGCCGAGCCGATCCAGCGCCGCCGCCGCTCGGGTTTCTCTCTCAGATACGGCCCATCGACCAGGATATCGGTTTCTCGCAGCAGTTCCGCGACCGCCGGGTCGGATGACGCGCGGGCTTCCTCGATGACGTAGCCACTGAAAATCATGACGGTCAAACCGAGACGCCGTACCGCGCGGGCCAGTATCACTGCCCCCGGCGCATGAGCCAAAGGCTCGCCGCCCAGCAGGGTAATCCCTTCGATATCATCTACGTCCCGCGCCGCGATAACCTGTCGAAGAACCTCGGCAACGGTGAGCGCGCTACCGCCGTTGAACGGCAGCATCTCGGGATTGCAGCAGCCGGGACAGCGCAGCGGGCAACCCTGAAACCACAGCGCGAACCGGCGGCCCGGTCCTTCCGCTTCCGTGCAGGGGACGATCTGCGCCACCGCGAGGATGGGTTCGTCCGTCGTCAGGGCGTTTGGTTGGGAACCGTGCATTTCTCTATTATATCGCATCGATACGCACGATGCCCGGCGCGCCCTCGGCGCCCTCGACCGTGATGCCGCGTTCGAGAAAACGCCGGATAACGGTGACGTTGGTCGTCAGGTGCCGCGTCACTTGCGTCACGCTGAATTCCGACGGTCCCTCCGCCAAAGCCAGCGGCAAAACCAGCTGATCGGCGCTGTGCGGATCGACGGCGCCGTTCCCTTCCACGAAGGCGGTCACTTCATCGACGATATCGTCGGCAACGCGCTCGGCCGACTTGCCGCGAGCGCCCAGAGCGACGAAAACCGTCGGCGTCGGCGTCGTATCGAGTTGCACGGCGAGGACGGTGCCGGGACCGCCGGGCCAGCTTTCCTCGCGGATGTTCACGTCCAATCGGAGCGCTCGCAAGCGCTGCGTCGCCCGGCGCGCCTGACGGCCGGCGATGGCTTCCGGCAACCCGGCGACAGCGCTGACGCCCATGATCGACTTCAACACGCCGCGCTGCATCAGCCGCAAGCCCTTGAGCCGTTGGCACGGTTGCACCTGAGCCTCGACCACGCCGCCGCCGCGCGGATAGAAACCGGGTCGGATGAGGCGCAGTTTCAACTCCAGGCCGAGTCGTTCCATGTAGCTACGCCAGGTGGCGTCGAGGAACGGAAAGGTCGGACTGGCGATGACGTGCGTGCCGCCCTGCAAGACGATCGCGCTCGGCGCGTCGCCGCGCAGGGCCAGCGGCAAATAGATGGTGTGCAGGACCAACCCGGTGGCGCCGGCGGTGCCGATGGGAAAGTGATAGTTGCCCGCGACGACGGTGCCCGGCTCGAAACTGAGGTCGCCACTGCCGAGGCTGGCGCCGCGCGTTTGCGC
>JBBSES010000475.1:0-4085 GCA_038239465.1 Gemmatales bacterium | reverse complement strand
GCCGCCCTTACGCAAAAGGTTTATCGAGACAGTGGTTATGGTTAATTAAACGGTATTGGGGCTAACGCCCTCCCGCTCGCCAAGCAAACGCTCGTTTTCATACGCCTCGGCTGAACGCGAGTTCATGATGACTTCGGAGAAGCATTGTGCTTCCGCGCTGCCACGACGCATCGCTCAACGCCGTCACGTTCACTCTGGATACAGCTTGGTACTGAGGTATCGTTCGCCCAGGTCGGGCAGCACGACTACGATCATCTTGCCCACATTTTCCGGCCGCTTGGCGACCTGCACGGCGACGTGAGCCGCCGCCCCGCAGCTGATGCCGCACAGCAAGCCTTCTTCCTTAGCTAAACGCCGGGCCATGTCGAAGGCGTCGTCGTCCTTGACCTGCACCACCTCGTCGATAATGTCCATGTTGAGTACGCCGGGGATGAAGCCGGCGCCGATGCCCTGGATCTGATGGCGTCCCGGCTTGATCTCTTCACCCCCGCGCTTCTGCGTGATGACCGGGCTATTGACCGGCTCGACGGCGATCGCCTTGAAACTCGGCTTGCGCTTCTTGATCACCTCGCTGACGCCGGTGATGGTGCCGCCGGTGCCGACGCCGGAAACGAGCATATCGATCTGCCCATCGGTGTCGCGCCAAATCTCTTCCGCGGTGGTCCGCCGGTGAATCTCCGGGTTGGCGGGGTTCTTGAACTGTTGCGGCATGAAGCTGTTGGGCGTGCTACGCAATAACTCTTCGGCCTTGGCGATGGCGCCGTTCATGCCTTTCTCGCCCGGGGTCAACACCACCTCGGCACCGAACGCCTTGAGCAGCCGGCGCCGTTCCAAGCTCATGGTTTCCGGCATGGTGACGACGAGGCGATAGCCGCGCGCCGCGCAAGTGAAGGCAAGGCCGATGCCTGTGTTGCCGCTAGTCGGCTCGACGATGGTCGTGTCCTTGTTGATCTTGCCGTCGCGTTCGCCGGCCTCGATCATGGCGACGCCGATGCGGTCCTTGACCGACCAGAGCGGATTGAAGTTCTCCATCTTGGCGACCACGGTCGCCTTGGCGTCGCCGACGACGCGGCGCAGGCGCACCAACGGCGTGTTGCCGACCGTCTGCGTGATGTCGTCGTAGATGCGCCCGCGATAGGCTTGCGTGGCAGGCATCGGCAGTCCTCCGTCACAGTGAGGGTCGAAAGTTTCGCCGGGTGAATCATGACGTTCAGGCGGGATTTTAGCGCGTTGCCCCGCGCCACGCAAGGCGCCTACGCCAACTCCGTCTGGTCGCCGGGCCGCAAGTCGGCGACCTCGAGTTCCACGGAACGCCGCCCGTTCCACTCGTTCATTTTGGGGGTGAACACCAGGCAGCAACGGCCGCCCGCGGAGGTCAACTCCTCCAATCGTTCCGCCATGCCGAAGGCGATGGCGCGCAAAACGATCCCTTCCTGGCGGACGCGGAAGCTCATGTGCAGTTCGCCGCGGCCGATGCGATTCGGCTCGCCAACAACTTCAAGGCCCGTGGCCAGGAACAGCGGCTTGCGATTTTGACTGCCATACGGCTCCAGGCGATCCACGTCGCGCATCAGGCCGACAGTCAGGGCGCTCAGCGGCACCTCGGCGTCGATAGTCAGGCGCGGCGCCGGCATGCCGCCGACGAAGTGGTTTTGGGCGTGGGCGGCGAAGCGGTCGCGCAGGGCGTCGATGGCGTCGGGTTTGACGCGGAAGCCGGCCGCCGCCGCATGGCCGCCGTGCGCGAGCAGCAGGTCGCCACATGCAGTCAGCGCCTCATGCAGCGCGAAGCCGGGCACGGAGCGGCCCGACCCCTGGCCGAAGATTTCGCCGTCCTTGGTCTTGGCTAGTGCGATGAGCAACACCGGCCGAGCGAACTGCTCGGCCAATCGACCCGCCACGATGCCGATGATCCCCGGATGCCAATCGTCGCCCGCCAGGACCAACGCCGCGGCACCGTTGTAGGTCGCCGCCAGGTCGCGCGCCTCGGCGGCGATGCGCCGTTCCAGCAGCTGCCGTTGCTGGTTCTGCGTCTCCAGGAAGCGAGCCAGATCCACCGCGCGCGGCAGCGCCGCCGTCGTCAACAACTCCACCACCAAGCGGGCGCACCCCAGACGACCCGCGGCGTTCATGCGCGGGGCCAGCTTGAACGCGACATCCTCGGCCGCCAGTTTCGGCTTGTCCGCCAGGCCGGCCACTTCGAGCAACGCTTTCAGCCCGATCGATGGCGCCGCGCGTAGGCGGGCCAAACCGTGGCGCACGAAGATGCGGTTCTCATCGTGCAGCGGCACCACGTCGGCGATCAGTCCCAGGGCGGCGAGGGCCATGCCGTCGAGCAGGAAATCGCGGTAGCGCGGCGTCACCTTGTCGCTGCCGCATGCCCGCTGCGCCAGCGCCCAGGCCAACTTGAAGGCCACCCCCGCGCCGGATAAGCCGCCAAACGGGTATGCCGTCCCCGGCAAACGCGGATGGATCAGAATGGCGCTGGGCAGGCGCTCCTTGAATTCGTGGTGATCGGTGACGATTAATTCGAGGCCGAGGGATTTCGCCTCGTCGGCTTCCGCCAGCGCGCTGATGCCGCAGTCCACGGTGACGATCACTTGATGGCCGTCCGCGGCGAGTTGCCGCAGCGCTTCGGCGTTCAGGCCGTACCCTTCCGCCAGGCGATGGGGGAGATAGAAATCGACTTGCCCGCCCATGAGCCGCAATACCTGCACGAGGATGGCGGTGCCGGTGATGCCGTCCACGTCGTAATCGCCGTAGACGCACACGCGCCGGCCAGAAGTTACCGCCTCATGCAAACGCTCGACCGCCTCGGGCACTCCCGACAACAGGGCAGGGGAGTGCAGGTCTTTCATCGGCGCGTCGAGGAAGCGGCGCGCGTCTTCCCAGTTTCCAACACCGCGATTGAGCAGCAATTGGGCGACGATGGGTGACAGATGCAAAGCGTCCGCTAAACGTTGAATGGCATCTCGATCGTGCGGCAACAAATGCCAGGCTTTGGCGGCGGTACGCAAGGCGAAGTCCTCGGCGGTGGTCGAGCGAGTCGGCACCTCCTGTTATAGCCGAACCGCGCTTCGCGTGAAACGGAGTGGAATCGTTTAGCCGCGATCCGAAGGGGAGCGCGGGAGCCAGGCTCTTCCGGCGCCGAATCCCTCGATGCGGGGGTTTTGCAGGGAACAACTTATGAGAGAGCAACTTGCGCAGTTCGCATTCTCTGTCGAGGCCAAGGAAGTTGGAGCCAAGCTCAACAAATACGCCGAACAACTCGGGATGTACTTCGCAAAGCAGCCTGCCGTTAGCGTCGGCCATGCGGCCACGACGCGAGCAGGCTGCGCGTCGCTAGGGGACGGGTTGTGTAACGTTTGGTGTAATCGGCACCGCGGACGGCCTAATTTCTAGTGGTTTTCCGAGGTTTCCTAAACCGTAGCTCGTAGGTCCGAATCCTACCGGGCGCAATGGTATTGGCGAATCGGATCGGAGCGGCGGCGCAAGACCAACTTTCCACGAGGGCAGAACGAAAAGGCCCACGGCACGAATGCCGTGGGCCTTTTCGTTCGACCCTTGCCCGTCCTCGTTCAACTCGATGGCCGAAACGGGGTGTGGCAGCTGGTGCAGCTGCCGTCCAGAGCCTTGGCCGAGTTCAGGATCGCCTTGAAGTCCGGCTTCGGCGCGTCCAGCGCCTTCGCCAGCGCCAGCGACGAGTCCTTCATTTCCTGGGTCCACATGTCCCAGTCTTTTTTCTTCTTCTTGGCGTCTTCCTTGCTGGGGCCGGAGAATCCCGTGATCTCGGCGATGGCAAGGGTGATGTAGGCGGCCTTTTTCAGTTCGGCGCCTTCATCCTTGAGCTTGGCCGGGGACAGCGTCTTCTTGCCCAGGTCCACGATCTTGGCCTCGATGCCGTCCGGCTTGATCATGTTGGGCTTCTCGCCGATGCCATACCCCTTGGCGCCGCGCGTCTTAAAAGGGCGCATGAGGATTTGCAGCGAGCCGACCTTGAAGCCGTCGAAGTTGTACTTCTTGGCGACAGCCTTGGCCTCCTTGCTGGCGTCGTCCTTTTTGCCGTCTTCCAGCAGCTTGGCGATTTT
>JBBSES010000474.1:0-4089 GCA_038239465.1 Gemmatales bacterium | reverse complement strand
TAGTTGCGCGCCCACCACAGGCGGGCATTGGCGATGCGCGGCGTCCCGCGACTGCGTCGGGCCAGTTCCAACGCGGCATCGTCCGCGATCTCCGTCTGCAACTTGCGGGCGTTGACGCGCACGATCTCCGCCAATTCCTCGACGCTATAAAACTCCAGATGCTCGTGCATCTTGAACCGATCGCGCATCGGGCTGGATAACATACCGCTACGCGTGGTGGCGCCGATGAGCGTAAATCGCTTCAACTTCATCGATATGGTCCGGGCATTAATGCCTTCGCCCAGGATGATATCGATGCGGAAGTCCTCCATCGCCGGGTAGATAAACTCCTCGACGACGCGCGGCATCCGGTGGATTTCGTCGATGAAGAGAAACGAACCTTCCTCGACGTTGGTCAGGAACGGCAGCAAATCAGCGGGCTTGGATAATGCCGGGCCGCTGGTCATTTGCAAGGAGGTGCCGAGTTCATTGGGCAACACGGTGGCGAAGGTGGTTTTGCCCAAACCTGGAGGGCCATCGAAGAGGATGTGGGCCAATGGTTCCTTGAGCTTTTTGCAGGCTTTCAAGACGATGCCGAGGCGGCGCACCACTTTTTGTTGGCCGATGACCTCGCGCAGCCAACGGGGGCGCAGGGCGGCGTCGCGTTGTTTTTCTTCTTCGGTGTTGCCTGTGACTACTGGTTCGCGCGCCATCAGATCCTCGGTAATTCAGCGGCGATGCGAAAAGCGGAAGACAGCAATAGACGGTGTTCAAAGAGGCGGAATGGAGTTTCGAATCTCATCGAGCAGTGGCTGCGTTCCGTGCCGCGCCGTCCATAGTTGGACGTAGTCCCAATCGATAGCGTTCTGCTGGACGGCGATTACCTCCTGTGCGTCCTTCCGATCTTTGGCGCGCCCCCCATCCATCGCCCACCGCAACTTGGTGATAATTACATCTTCGACCGTCGGCAAGCTCACCCTGCGCTCCAAATACTCCACCGTCCGGCGACGGGCGAAACGGGCCTGGTCGTGTTCGTCCTCGCTCAATTGAAACAACTCGATGGTAAAAGGCGAACCCAAGACCTCGACGACATGGCGCGTTGTCAGCGTCACTGTTTCGAAGGACATTTGCGGGTCGAGCCGGAATGCCGGTCCCAAGCGCGCCGCGATCTGCCGCGGCGATTTATTCTCCAAGTGGACGACGAAGTCGGCATCCTCCGTAGAGCGAGGAAGACCGTAATAGTTGGTCGAGAATGATCCGACCAGTATGTATGAAATCTCCAGTTCTTCCAAGGCGTCGAGCGTCGCCAGAACTGCTTGGTATGCATTCATCACGGATCCCCCAAGCGATCGCTTAACGCGATGCGCTGGGCGAGTATCGCTTCCACTTGCGCATCGTCGGCTTTTGGATGCTGATTGCGTATGCCAGAGCGGGTAATATCGCAGGCATAATCGAACAGTTCGGCGCCGGCCATGAGCTTCTGTTCGGGAGGCGTTCGCCGCGCCCGTAAGATGCGTTCTCGATAGATTGCATCGATCAATTGTGGTATAGATTCCACGCAGTCACCTCTTGAAGGGGAAACAATTTATCCTCAGCGATTCACCCGTTCGTAAATCGCCTGTATTATATCTTCCACCGAAGCGAATTTCTTTCCGCCCGCCAATACTTTATCCAGCATGTTCCGCGCCTCGACGGGGCTATGGCCCACGGTCATCAGCGCGGCATAGGCGTCCTCCAACACGTTGCCGTCGATGACGACCGTCGGCGTCGCGCCGGCCTCGCCCTCCATAACCGGGGTCGCCATCAGCGCGAATTTCGTCACCTTGCGGCGCAGGGTCGCCACGATCTGCTCGGCCGTCGCGGCGCCCACGCCGGGCAGCGTCGTCAGCCATTTGGCGTCTTGCCGCTGGATGGCGTCGGCGATCTCGCGGATGGGCCGCCCCAGCGCTTTGATCGCCTTGCGCGTTCCCACTTTGTCCACCGTGCAGAATAGCTCGAAGAAGTCGAGCTCCGCTTCGGTCGGAAATCCAATCAGTCGCGGCACCACGCGGCCCTGCATCGGGTTGCCGTCGAGATATTCGTTGGTATGCAGCGTAATTTCCTGGCCGGTGCGTCCTTGCAGCTGACGGCGGACGAACTCTGGGACCAACACCTGGTACTCGAGCGGCCCCAGCTGGAGGCGTACTTCCTCGTCGAGGACGCGGTTCAGGACGCCGGTGATGCGCGTAATCATGGTCCCCTCACGTCGGCCGGCGTTGCAAGTAATAGTGGCACAGGGCGGCGGCCAGGGCGTCGGCTACGTCGGGCGGTTTCGGCAGTTGAGCCAAATTCAATTCGCTTTGCACGGTGCGCTGCACTTGCTCCTTGCTGGCCCGTCCGCTGCCGGTCACGGTCTTCTTGATGCTGGTGGCGCTATAACTGACCACGGCGATATCGTGCTTGGCCGCCGCCAGGAAGAGGACGCCTCGACCATGTGCCATCAAGATGGCCGTCCGCGGATGTTGGTAATGGGCATACAACTGTTCCATCACGGCGACCTGTGGGTGAAACTGCTCGATCACTTCACCCATGCCATCGTACAGCGTGCGTAGACGCCGTGCCATGTCCGCAGGGGCGCGGCGCTCGCTGGTACGGAGGACGCCCGCTTCGCACAGCACGGGCCGCGCCGGACTGGTCTCCAGGACGGCGTAGCCGGTGATTTCGAGGCCAGGATCAATGCCGAGGATGCGCATGGAAAGAGGATCAATCGCGCGTCCCATTGGGCGCGAGTTCGAGCTTCGCCGTCGGAATGCGGACGAGCAGTTCGCTCGGGCCGTCCGGCAGCGGCCCACGGTAACGCCAGACAAAGATATCGCCCGTTCGCCCGGCGCCGCCGTAATGGATGTTCAAGGGATGACGACCGAGCAACTCGAAAGCCGTCGTCTCGGCGAGCGCCGTTTGATGGGCGAGGCGCATCTCGTCGGGCCGTGTATCGTCGCCGCTATCGTGGGGCTGACAGGTCAACAGGTAACGGGCACGTCCCTTGCGAACCACTTCTAAAACGTCGGCCGGCGTGCGCGCCAATGGCGTGGGGGCGACGCGGGCATAGTCGGCGACGCGCACGGCCAGCACGCGGTCGCTCCGCAATAACGTCCGACGCGACTCTGGGGCAGCGGCGCGATAGCGAAACATTAGGTCCTGATCTTCCCAGCAGCAGCAGAGGACGTTGCCCGATTCCTCGACCCGCGCTAGCTGATCGGCGACGGTTTGATATCCCACGACGCCGCTCGGCAGATCGCGCAGGTGCGTCACGTTGGCCGTCAGCGCGACGAGCAACAACGGCACGGCCCAACGCGCGGGACGAGGACGACAGAAAGCGGCCGCCGCCAACCCCGGCAAGGCGACGACGGCACCGAACAGATGACGCAATTCGAACGTGGTCGGCATCATCAGTTTGAACGCCACGAAGCCGATCAACCAGCATAGCCAAAATTGGCCCATGCGCGTCCCCGGCGACGAGTCGCCACGAAACGCCGTCCACAGGCCCAGCAGGGCGAGCGGCGACGTACCCCATAATAACAGAGGCGCCGCCTCGCCAAAGAAGCGAACGTTGTCCCATGTCCAGGGGTCGGCTTTGCCGTCCGCCGTCACCTCATATGCCGCGAATTGGGAAACCAATTGGAGATAGAGGAATGCCAACGCGAGATAAGCGGCAGCCATAACGACGGACCACGGGCGAAAGAGCTTGCGGCCATTCCCGGACAACAACGCATAGAACATCCATCCCGGTAAAACGCCCACCGTCGTGAAGCGACAGAGAAACGCCAGCGCGGCGAGCGTCCAGGCGGCGACGCACCAACTCGGCCGATCGGTTTCCAACCAGCGGAGAAACGCCGCCGAAGCCGCCACCATGACCGCGAAAGCGGGCACCTCGGACATGGTGCAGCGCGTCCAGTGGGCGATTTCGGGCGTCGTCAGATATAGCAATCCCCCGAGCGCCGCCGGGAGGGACGGGCTGGCGGCGCGGCGCAGGAGAACGAAGAGCAGGACGGCGGCGCTCCCTGCGCTGGCGGCGGTAAAGAGCCGTGCCGCCGGGTAAGAGACGCCGACGCAGCCGAAGAAGAGGCCCAT
>JBBSES010000473.1:0-4092 GCA_038239465.1 Gemmatales bacterium | reverse complement strand
TTATCCTCGGGCTTGGCGAGCTTGACGTCGCTGATGTCGCCATACTGCGCCGGCAGGGCGGCGGCGAGAAGGAGCAGGGCGGCGAAGGTCCAACGGAACGGCTTCATGAAAGTGTGTCTCCGACAAGGTGGGACCGATCGGGCAGGATGAGCGATGCCGATCAATGTACCATATTCAAAGCGGTTAGCGACGCTTCGTAGAAGCGTTTTCGCCAGGGGTTCGTCTCATGCCGGGCCGGCGCGTGCAGTTGCACCGGGCGTTGTCGAAGCTGGGCTGGGGGTCGCGGACCCAGGCCTGGGATTGGGTGCGCGCCGGCGAGGTATGCGTCGATGGCCGGGTCGTCACCGATCCGCTGACCTGGGTGGATTTGGATTGTCAGCGCGTCACGCGCCAGGGGCGCGAGGCCGAGCCGACGGCGTCGATGACGCTCGCCCTGCACAAGCCCCGCGGCGTCGTCACGACACGCCGCGATGAGCATGGCCGGCGTACCGTCTACGATCTCCTACCCAAAGGCTTGCCCTGGTTGTTTCCCGCCGGCCGGCTCGATGCCGATTCGGAAGGGTTGCTCATTCTAACGACCGACGCGCGGCTTACCGTCCGCTTGACCGACCCGGCGCATCGAGTGCCGAAGACATATCGAGTGACGGTGCGCGGCCTGCCGACCGAGGACGTGTTGCGGCAGTTAAGGCAGGGCGTCGAGCTTTCCGACGGCCCGACGCGGCCTTGCGACGTGGAAATCGTGGGATGCAAGCACGGCGGCGCGATCTTGCGCGTGGTGTTGCGCGAGGGGCGCAATCGGCAAATACGGCGCATGGGGGCGGCGGTCGGCCATCGGGTGCGCCGCCTGGTCCGCGTGGCCATCGGCGCCTTCGAGCTGGGCGATTTGGAGGTTGGCACATGTCGCACCCTCGACGCGGCGGCGCTGCGGCTTTTGTGCGGGGAAGGGCAATAACCGCTCGTCAACACCGTTTGCCCCTGGCATTTCATGGGTCGCACTCGCACAATACGTGTATAACCGTTCCCGAGTCGAGGGTCGCCTTCATGCGCCGCGCTCGCCTTGCTATGCTGCTTCTCTGTGGGTCACTCCTTACGTTGGCCTTGTTGCCGAAGGAGCCGGCCGAGGTCCGCGCCAACACCTTTTCGGTGGTCGCGTACGATCCCGAGGCCAAGGAATGGGGCGTGGCCACCGCGTCGCGCGTCCTCGCCGTCGGCGCCTGGGTGCCGTTCGCAAAGGCTGGCACCGGGGCCATCGCCAGCCAGAGCCACGTCAATCCCACCTATGGGCCGCGCGGCCTGGAACTGCTCACCGACGGCAAAAGCGCGGAGGATGTAGTCAAGCAGCTGACCGAGGAAGACAAAGGCAGGGACCATCGTCAGCTGGCCGTCATCGACGCCAAGGGGACGGTCGCCCACTACAGCGGCAAGAAGTGCAGCGACTGGTATGGCTCCAAGGTCGGCAAGCATCACGTTTGCCTCGGCAATCTGCTGGCCGGCGAGGACGTGGTAACCGCCATGAACGAGGCATATGAAGGGGCCAAAGGGCCGCTCGCCTGGCGCTTGTTGGCGGCGCTCGAAGCGGGCCACAAGGCGGGCGGCGACAAGCGCGGCAAGCAATCGGCGGCGGTGTTAGTCGTCCGCGACAAGCCGGCGCCCGGTGAATACGGCCAGGTGGTCGATCTCCGCGTCGATGACCATGAAGACCCGGTGCGCGAGTTGGCCCGCGTCCTCGGCAAACAAGTGGAACGGCCCAAGGCCGAATAAGGATCGGCCCATGCCCGACCTGACGCGCGTCAGCATATCCCTGGAGTCGGCCTTGCTCGACGCCTTCGACCGGCACATAGCCGCCAAGAGCTACGCCACGCGCAGCGAGGCGATCCGCGACCTGATCCGCGACCGTCTCATCCAGGAAGAGGCCCGCCAACCCGAGGGGGAGCAAGTCGCGGTCGTGACGCTCGTCTACGATCACCACGCGCGCGAGTTGGCGATGCGCCTGATCGAAAAGCAGCACCATCACCATCATCTGGTGGTGTCGGGGATGCACATCCACTTGGGCGAACGCAATTGCCTCGAAGTGACGGTGCTGCGCGGGCCAGCCGGCGAGGTGCGGCACCTCGGCGAGGAACTGCTCGCCACCAAGGGCGTCCTGCATGGCGAGTTGATCTTCACCAGCGGCGAGAGGTCGCTCAATCGCTGGCGCTAACTGCTTGTTTACGTTTCGCGCATTCAGACGGAGGTTCGCACCGTGCAGTCGTCCCGTTATGTCGTCGGCATCGACCTGGGCACCACCAATTGCGCCTTGGCCTACGTCGATACCGGCGTCGGCGAGGCCAAGGATGCCGCGCTGGTCGAGGTGTCGATCCCGCAGGTGGTGCAGCCGGGCGTCGTCGAACCGCGGTCCTTGCTGCCATCGTTTCTCTACCTGCCGGGGCCGAACGAGTTGCCGGCCGGTAGCCTGAAACTGCCCTGGGCGGCGGATCGAGACTACGCCGCCGGCGAGTTCGCGCGCAACTTCGGCACGCAGGTGCCGACGCGCCTCGTCGCCAGCGCCAAGTCGTGGCTGTGTCACGCCGGCATCGATCGCCGGGCGCCGGTCCTGCCCTGGAAGGCGCCGGAAGATGGCCGCCGCATTTCGCCGCTGGAAGCGACCACGTTGTATTTGAAGCACATGTGCGAGGCGTGGAACTTCCTCATCGCCAAGGACGTGGCCGACAATCGCCTCGAACGGCAAGACATCATCCTCACGGTGCCGGCCTCCTTCGACGCCGTCGCCCGCGAGCTGACCGTCGAGGCGGCCCGCGCCGCTGGCCTCGACAACCTGACCTTGCTCGAAGAGCCGCAAGCCGCCTTCTATGCCTGGCTCGAAGCGAGCCGCGAGGATTGGCGCAAGCAGGTGCAGACGGGCGACGTGGTCCTCGTCTGCGACGTGGGCGGCGGCACGACGGACTTGACGCTCATCGCCGTGACGGAAGAGGGCGGCAACCTGGCCCTGACGCGCGTGGCCGTCGGCGATCACATCCTGCTCGGCGGCGACAACATGGACCTCGCCCTGGCCCACGCCGCCGCCCAGAACTTCGCCGCCAAGGGCACCAAGCTCGACGCCGGGCAAATGCACATGCTCTGGCACAGCGCCCGCCAGGCCAAGGAAAAGCTGTTCAGCGATCCGGCGTTGACGAGTGCCCCGGTCACGGTCCTGGGGCGCGGCAGCAAGGTCATCGGCGGCACCCTCAAGGGCGAACTGACGCGCGAGGCAGTCGAGAAAGTCCTCGTCGAAGGTTTTTTGCCGCCCTGCCCCGCCGACGCGGCGCCGCAGCGGCAGCGCACCGTCGGCTTGCAAGAATTGGGTTTGCCTTACGCCAGCGACCCGGCCATCACCAAGCATCTGGCGACATTCATCCGCCGCAACGCCGAGGTGTTGGCCGAGCGCGTGGCCGCCTCGTCGCGCAAGAAAAAGAAGGTCGCCCAGCCGACGGCCGTGCTGTTCAACGGCGGCGTCTTCAAGGCGCTCTCGCTCCGGGATCGTCTGGTGTCCGTCCTCAACGACTGGTCGGCCGAGGCGGGGGGCCAGCCGGTCAAGGTCTTGCAGGGCAACGACCTCGACCGCGCCGTCGCCCGCGGCGCCGCCTACTATGGCCTGGTGCGCCGGGGCAAGGGGGTCCGCATCCGTGGCGGTACGGGTCGAGCTTATTATGTCGGCATCGAGACCTCGCTGCCGGCCGTCCCCGGCAGCCCGCCGCCGTTGAAAGCCCTGTGCGTCGTCCCCTTCGGCATGGAGGAAGGCAGCGAGGCCGACTTGCCGCAGCTGGAATTCGGCCTCGTGGTCGGCGAACCGGCCGAGTTCCGCTTCCTCGGCTCCAACATCCGCCGCGGCGATACCGTCGGCACCATGGTCGAGGAATGGGAAGGGCAGATCGAGGAGCTTTCCCCCGTGGCGACAGCGCTCGAAACGCCGGGGCAGGAAGGCCGCACGGTGCCGGTTCACCTGCACACCAAGGTCACGGAGATCGGCACCCTGGAACTATGGTGCATCAGCCGCGACGGCAAGCAGCGCTGGAAGCTGGAATTCAACGTGCGCGAGAGGCCGGAGTAGCGGTG
>JBBSES010000472.1:0-4103 GCA_038239465.1 Gemmatales bacterium | reverse complement strand
TTCCTGTCGGCGGAATCGAGTTTGAAGTTCCTGAACCTCATGCAACCGACCGCGATTTCCGCGGGGCACACGATTCAGACTGACGGACTCGCCGCCCCGTCTAGCATCAAACCATCGACTCGCATCGATAGCATCCATATCCGAGGCACTCATGCCCCAAAAGTTTTTCTTTTGGCGGCGGTGGCAATGGCATTCGCCCGTTCCCATCGCTGAATTCGCCACGGCCGTTCTAGAACCGTCCGAAGAGGACATGCTCGCCGCCGTTTTGTCGGAACCGCCGGGATTCGAGCGGCGCGCGGCCATCCGCCATGCCGTCGAAATGCCGACGAGTTGCCGCGAGATCGCCTTGCTCGGCGGTAACCCGTGGCCCGCAGTGCTGCGCGACGTGTCGGCCACCGGCGTCGGTTTGGTCCTGTCCGAACCGCTGCAGCCAGGCACGTTCCTGACGGTCGAAGTGCCGCGACCGTCGAAGAGCGGGCTGCGGCGCTTGCCGGCGCGCGTCGTGGACAATCGGCACCTGGGCGACGGCAGCTGGCTGGTCGGCTGCCGGCTGGTCCGACCCCTGCACGACGACGAACTGGCCGAACTGGTCGGCTGAGCGTCACGCGCTCCAATACCGGAAGTTGCTCGTCACCTGCCCCCACGTCAGGATTTGCGTGTAGCCCCACGGGTTGTAGCACGTGAATTCGCGCGCGTTCGCGTCGTAACCGATCAAGACATAAACATGGCTGGATACGATGCCGGTCTCGGTGGTCGCGTTCGAATCCAGGCCGACCGTCTTGCCCTGCCGGAAGGCATTTACGATGGCGTTGAGGCTGGCGTCGTCTTTGCCGAGCGCGTTGGAGCCGATCGATCGGTTGGCGACCGCGCGCAGTGCTTCCCCCTCCCAGCCGTAGGCGATCGAGTCGTAGGCGTTGGCCGCCTGTCCGGGACGGCTCCAGCCCGACTCGGCTAGCTGGGCGTAGGCTTTCTCCACCAGCGGCACCCAGAGCTTATTGGCGGCGTCGTTCAGCGAACCCTGGAAGTTGGCGTACTCGAAGGCACCACCGGCCGTCGCCGCGAGTTGACGATCGACGGTGACGTAGTCGGCCGTCCCATTGTGGTAGAAACGCACGGTATAGGTGCCGTCGCCATTGTCGATGAACATATTGCGGATCGACGCTGGATCGCGGTAAGCGATCTCGCTCAGCCCGGCGAGGAAGTAACAGTCGCCCACCTGACCTTGCTTGACGTCGGCGTAGGATGGCCCGTTGCCGAACAGGCTGCCGGCGGCGGCGGCGTAATGGGTGCCGGCGGCGACCACGGGATGATCCGTCCCCAGGAACCACTTGCCGACCAGGTCTTGCAGCAGCCAGGCGGCGGAACCGGCGGTCAAGTCGGCGAGCGTTTGGCCCTGGTAGTGGCGGTCGGCCGGGTCGCCGTTGACCACTTTGTTGGCCAAGACGTGAGTCGCGTCGTTGATTCCGAGTGTGGAGGCGTTGCCGACGATGGTCCGCAAGTCGCCGAGTTCGGCAGCGCTTACCGTGCCATCCTTTTCCAGTTGTGAAAAGACGCTCAGAAGGTCGGCGCGGCTGAGTTGCCGGTCGGCGTCGAGGCCGCGGACCAAACCGACGAGCGTGGCGTCGTGCAGATTCTGGCTAAACCAGTCGCTGCCGGGGATGGCAACACGGAAGGTGCCGAGCGTCGCGGCGGCAGCATAAGCGCCGGCCGTGTCGCGGACCTGAGTGCCTTGAAGGGCCACCGTATAGGTGCCGTTATCGGCGAGGTCCCACGTGCCGCCGGGGCCGTTAACGAGGTACGTCGCCGTTCGACTGGGGCCGCTGCCCGCCGCATCCACGCCGACGAAAGTGGGCAGCTGGTTGAAGCCGTTGGGTCCGGTGACGCGGATGTCGCCCGTCCCCAGGCTACTGGCATCCACGGCGACGTTGTCGGTGAAGCTGACGCGATAAGTCGTCGAGGCGGTAGGTGCCGACACGTCGGCCGCGCTCAGGCGCGCGCTCGGGGGCGTCGGACTTGAACCGGAAGCGGCGTACAGCTGGCGCGTCGGCACGATCTGCTGGGGAGTGCTGGCGCTGGACCAGAAGAGACGCGCGACCGCCAGATAATACGCCTGGTAGTAATCGAGTTGGATGTCGTATTTCTGGCCGGCCTTCAGGGTGATCCGCCCGCTGTCGTAGCGTGGGGCATGGTCGGTCCAGTAGTCGATGACGCGCTGGCCGTTAACCGTGAGCCGGATGCCGTCGTCCGAGTAGGTCGTGAAGGTGTACGTCTCGGAGAATTGCGCCTGCACGGCGCCGGTCCAGCGCACCGAGTAATTGACGCTTCCCACTCCGGCGATGGGGGACACGGGTTGGCCCCAGGTCATGTTGACGGCGCTATCGACGCGCGTCGCCACGAGACGGCCGAGGACGCGATCCCCGTAATAGTGGCCGGTGAGTCCGGCGCCGGTGCCGATGACGGGGTTCGTCGAGAGGAGCGTTCGATCCTCCAGCGCTTCCACTTCCAGGGGTATGCGGCCTGGTTGGAAGGCAGAGACGGAAGCATGGGGACAGGGCCGCGCCCGAAAACAGCGCGTGAATACGGACCAGAGGTGCCGCATGGATATGGCTCCTGGACAGAAGATGATGGTCGAGAGGTTAGGAGCGACGGACAGATAGGCGGTGCGGTGGCGCCGACGGTTTCCCCGCGGGGATGTCATCGGCCGGCGCGAAAGGCGCGAATCACGGGAATTGACGGCGCCTCCGTCGAGGAGGCATTTTCGGTACGGGTCGGGGCAATCTTCTGAATCCGACGGCTTGAGCGGAATGTGACGCGGTCGGGCGTTGGCGGAAATGACTCAGGTGAGGCGGGCGCGCGTGCCGATTATTCCCAGCGTAAGGAAAAAGACGGACCTGCCCGACGACCCGCCGGCCGTGCCTTTGGGCAATGGCCCCTTCCTCCAGACCCAGGGACTCGGCACATGGACGATATCCGCCACGGCCTGACGTGGGCGACGGTTTGCCTGGCTGGCCTGTTTTGCGTATTCGGCGCCGGTTGCTGCGGTTGCCCGCCGGCCCCGTGCGCGCCGCCCGACACGCCGCGCGAATTGGCCAAGGCCGCGTTGCCGCCCTACGTCATCGAACCGCCCGATATCTTGCTGATCGACGCCGTGCGCGTGGTGCCGTTGCCTCCTTATAAGATCGAGCCGCTCGACGCGCTGCTCATTCAGGCGACCAACACGCTGCCCAACGAGCCGATCAACGGCGTCTACAGCATCGAGCCGGATGGCCGGGTCAATCTCGGCCTTTCGTATGGCAGCGTCCAGGTATCGGGCCAAACTCTGGAGGCGGCCCGCGACGCCATCGAGAAGCAGTTGGCCGTGACCCTGAAAATGCCGCGCGTCTTCGTGGCCCTGGCGCAGTCGCGCGCCCAGCAGCAGATCCGCGGCGAGCATCTCGTGCGGCCCGATGGCACCGTGGGCCTCGGCATTTACGGCAGCGTCAGCGTCGCCGGCATGACGCTCGATCAGGCGCGCGCCGAGATCGAGGCGCACCTGTCGCGATTTTTGCAAAACCCGGAAGTCTCCGTAGACGTGTTTGCTTATAACAGCAAAGTGTATTACATCATCTTCGACGGCGCGGGCTACGGCGAGCAAGTTTATCGGCTGCCGATCACGGGCAATGAAACCGTGCTGGACGCGGTGGCGCAGTTGAACGGCATCCCAGCGCAGGCGTCGAAGTATCACATTACCCTGGTTCGCCCCCGGCTCGATGAGCACGGCGAAGACTGCGACCAGGTGCTGCCCGTATGCTGGGAAAAGGTAGCGCGCTGCGGCCGCGCCGGCACGAATTACCAGATTTATCCTGGCGACCGCGTGTTCGTGCAGGCCGATACCCTCATCTGCACGGATAACTGGCTGGCCAAGGCCATCTCGCCGGTCGAACGACTGTTCGGCATCACACTGCTCGGTAATACGACGGTGCGCAGCTTCCGGACCAATAATGGGAATGGCAATAACAACAATAACAACTTCTCGCCGTTTTGATGGTTAGCGACGCTTCGGAGGCGCGGTGGCCAACCCAACGCTTCTCCGAAGTCATCATGAACTCGCGTTCAGCCGAAGC
>JBBSES010000471.1:0-4107 GCA_038239465.1 Gemmatales bacterium | reverse complement strand
GACGTCGTCTCGACCAGCGCCGCGATCCGCCGCCCGACCTGGCCATTGAAGTGGACGTGACGAATAGTTCCTTGAATCGCCTGGCCATCTACGCACGGCTCGGCGTCCCGGAAGTCTGGCGCCTGGAGGACGCCACGCTGACGTTCTTCGGCCTGACGCCGCGACAGAGGTACAACGAGATACCCGTCAGTGTCGCGTTGCCGCTGGTGGCCCCGGCCGACCTCTTGCAGCCATTGCAACTCGTCGGCCAAGGCGCCGAGGAGAACGGCGTGTTGCGGCAGTTCCGCGCCTGGTTCCGGCAACGCATGAGCGCGGGGCCGACCATTCCGTGAAAAGGCTTCTGTCAGGTCGGTTCGCACAACACTCGCGGCACTCCGATATCCGCCACATGCACCCGTCCCAACCACGGCCGTGCCTCGAACGCGGCAAAGCCTTTTTTGGACGCCACGAACGTCACGGTATGATCGGCGCGAACGGTCGCTCCCAGCGGTTGGCCCGTGTCGCAATCGAGTCCCGAAGGGATATCCACGGCGAGAACGCGGGCCGGACTGTCGTTGATGCAGGCGATGACGCTATCGAAAGGCGGCCGCACGGGACCGCTCAGGCCGGTGCCGAACAGGGCATCGACCACCCAGGCGGCGGTCGATAGCTCTCGACGCAGGGCGGATTCGTCTTCGTAGCGGACGATGGGAAGGCCGGTTTTGTCGAGGATGCGATAATTGACGGCCGCGTCGCCGGTCAGGGCTTCGGGCGCGGCGAACAGCCAGACGCGGACGGGAATGCCGTGGTTGTCGAGGTGCCGGGCGATGACGAAGCCGTCGCCGCCGTTGTTGCCCTTGCCGCAGCAGACGACGACACGGCCACGAGCGCCAAGCGACAGCAACATGGCGGCGGCGCCGCGGCCGGCGTTCTCCATCAGGACGATGCCGGGGATGCCGAATTCGTCGATGGCCCGGCGGTCGATGGCCCGGACTTCGGCGCGGCTGAGACAGGGAAGAATCAATTTTGACTCGGTTGCGGGATGCGCGGCGGCGCCACGCTGACCCAGAGATCATCGACGGGAACGTCGAACAGTATCTCGGCGGTGGCGGGGACGACGGCCCAGGCTCCCGCGACCAGTTCGCCCTCCAGCTGGCCCGGTCCCCAGCCGGCGTATCCCTTGAAGACGCGATAGCGAAGCACTTCGTCGATCTCGGCGTCGCTCACCCGTTTGAGACAGGCGGCGTCGCCCAGGTAGACGCCGGGAGCCACGCCCTTTTCGTCGCCGCCGGGCCAGTCGGCGTGGCCGTGGACCATGATCAGCCCCTCGGCCTTGCACGGCCCGCCGTTGAAGAGCGGAAACGGCAGTCCCTTCGATTTGCCAGCGCGATTGACCACGAGGCCATACGCCCCCTCGGGATCGTGCTGCAACATCAAGACGACGGTCTGGCGAAAGTTGGGGTCCTGCAACGAGGGCCGCGCCACCAGAAACGAGCCAGCCAGCGATGCCATGACCACGACTCCTCGCCAAAACCTCAGCCCCCATTGCTCGCATTCTACCGCGCCGCGCGGCCGAGAACGAGAGGGCGCGGGATGACGAGCCGCCGGGTTTATCCCGGCGGGACCGCACAGGCGTGCCAGGACGCAGGGACGCGGCCAAACGGGGTCGGTCTAAGCCGCGCCGGCTCGCTTCAGGACGCTCTCGCCGAGCAACACGTACCAGCGCCGCCGGTCGAGGTCCTTGGCGAAGACGGCCAACACCACGTCAAAGCCGCCCTCCGGCCCCGTGAGGCGATAGTTCTGCTCGACCACATAGCCGCCCTCGGCGCCGGCATAATGTTGCCACCGGCGCACGCCGCGCGCCCCGACGGTGAGGCCGGGATTCGCGCGAAGGAGTTGCACCAGAGCATGGTCGTCGAAGCGCGGCGTCTTCGTCGCCTCGTCGCGCAGCCGTTGCATGAGCCGGGGATGGTCGGCCAGCTGGCGCCGTCCTTCCGGCGTGTTCAAGTCGAGCGTGGAATCGCGCCGGGCGGGATCGAGGGTGCTCCAGAAAGCGGCCAGGTAGTCGGTTTCGTCCGCGCTGGCGGCCAGGGCGAACCAGCCTTCGCTAAACTCGTTGGCCTGTTGGCGCAGGGCCAGTTCCGTCGCCGTGCGGTAGGCACCGTAGCCCAGGCCGCACAGGAGGCTGAGACCCAGACCGGCCCGCGCCAGGGATCGGCCGACGCGCGTCCCTTCCGACCGGCGCACGTGCAGCCAACCGGCGACACACAAACAGGAGGCGACGAGCGGCACCAGCAGAACGATGGGCGGCAAGAGCAACGGCGTGGCCGAGCGCCAGGCCAGCACGGCGGCGACGGCCAGGCCCAGCGCGAACAGCGCTGCCAGCGCCAAGCCGACGACCGCAGGGCCGGACACCGGGCGATAGGCTTGCTCGGGTTCGGGGGAAGACGCGGGCATGGGGATAACCAATGGATTGGTGACGTTTCGCGTCCTCCGCTCGGGGGAAGTGCGAAACGTAAACAAAACGATACCTACTCGCCCGCCTTGACGAACTTCGCCAAATCTTTCTTGAGCTTCACGAGCGATGCCGACTCGATGTACATCATGTGCCCCGCCGGGTACTGCTCGTACGTCACCCGGCCATATTGCTTGCGATCCAGCCCCAGGTGGTCGAACGTGTGCCGCGTGGCGAAGTAGGGGGTCGCCAGGTCGTAGAGTCCGCTGGCGACGAAAACGCGCACGCCGGGGTTCTTGGTCATCGCCTG
Source organism: Gemmatales bacterium (assembly GCA_038239465.1). Taxonomy (GTDB): domain Bacteria; phylum Planctomycetota; class Planctomycetia; order Gemmatales; family Gemmataceae; genus JBBSES01. The sequence goes on along the minus strand of JBBSES010000471.1, from coordinate 1,363 downwards.
GCGTAGTGAGGGGGCGACGTTCAGGTAGCGATTGCGGGCGCCGCCGTAGTTCCACGGCTGCACCTTGTCGGTCAGGATGCGATAGGTCAGGTCGGTCTCGTACTTCAATTCGTTGCGAAGGTACTGATTGACGAGCGCCGTGTATGCCCCCTGGACGACGCCGTAGCTCGGGTCGTAATCGGGCCGGTCGCCGACGGCGTCGAGGTCGGTGCCCTGAAAGCGGCTATCGAAACGGCCGACGGTGCGCTCGTCTTTGCGCAATAACTCCTTGCGAAAGCGGCTGGCATCGACGCGCAAATCGGAACGCAAGACGTACTCTTCGGAGAGGCCGGTAAGCCGCGCCAGCTGACGAGCCACCGATTGGCGTTCCTCGCTCGACAGCGACGCGCCTTTAAGCAAGGCGGTCGCGTATTCGTTCAAGGCGAACTTCTCGGCCTCGGCCAGTGCCTTGGTCAAGTCGCCCTGCAGTTCCGGGGTGAGCTTCTTGTGATACCACGCCGTGGCCGTGTAGCTTGGCAGGAACAGCGGGTAGGGCAAATCGTTCCCCTCGTCGAAGCGGATGGTGCCGAAGTTGAGGACCGACGAGATGAGAATGACGCCGTTGAGGTTCAGGCCGTCCTGGTCTTGCAGGTAATTGGAGAGCGCCGCCGCGCGGGTGGTGCCGTAGCTTTCGCCGGCCAGGAACTTGGGCGAGTTCCAGCGGCGATACTTGGTCACGTATTGCCGAATGAAGGAAGCGTTCGCTTCCACGTCCTCTTGAACGCCGTGAAATTGCTTGGCGTCCACTCCCGGCGCAGCCCGACTGTAGCCGGTCGATACCGGGTCGATGAAGACGATATCGGTTGCGTCGAGCAGGGTGGCCTCGTTATCGACCAGCTTATAGGGCGGGGCCAGCGACTTGCCGTTGTCGTCGAGGGCGATGCGTCGCGGGCCGAAGGTACCGAGGTGCAGCCAGACCGACGACGAACCGGGACCGCCATTGAAGGCGAAGGTGAGCGGCCGTGTGGCGGCGTCCTTCACGTCGCTCTTGACGTAGGCGACGTAGAAGACGCTGGCGCGCGGCTTGCCGTCGTCGTCGCGGAGGACGAGGGTGCCGGCGGTGGCCTCGTATTCCAGCTTGGCGCCGTTGACGGTGGTGGAATGCTTCGTGGTGGACTGCGTCTCCTTGACGCTCTCCGCCTTGGGCTTGTCCGTTTTCGGCGCGTCCTGGGCACCGGCGGGCAGGAAGGTGGCGGTCCACAGCAGGCAGACGGCGAGAAGAGGGAAGCGGCGTAGCATGGGGGTTCCTCGGTCGGTTTACCGTTTCTATCAGTAACCGCGGGCAAAAAGGCATGGCCGGAACTGAATTTACCCCAACGGGGTT
>JBBSES010000470.1:0-4121 GCA_038239465.1 Gemmatales bacterium | reverse complement strand
CTCATGTGCTTGACCATGTCGCGGCACGACTTGGCGCACTCGCGGCATTCCTTGGCGCACATGGCCATGTGCTTGTCGTCGGTCATTTTCTCGCAGCTGGCGGCGCATTCGTCGCACGCCTTAGCGCAGGCTTCACAGGCTAGCGGCGCGATCTTGGCGTTTTCCCAGGCACACAGCTTGGCGGACGCGCCGCACAGTTGCGCGCAGCCAGCGCACAGTTCCATCGACGTTTCGTGTTCCTTCTTGCCGGCCTTCACCAGCTTTTGGCAGTGGCGGGCGCAACTGTGGCAGATGATCTCGCACTTGGCGCATTCCTTGGCGCAGCTGGCCATCATTTCATCGTGCATTCCCGGCTTGTCTTCAGCTCTCGAGACGGCCGTGGTGCTCAGGCACAGCACGGCGACGGCGGCGAACCCAGCGAACAGATGACGAATCATTGAAACCTCCGTGGTGGATGTGATTCCCGCGCGAGACCGCGACCAGTGGCAGTCGCCGGCGGGAACACCTGAGAATGTAGGCAACTTAGGCGCCACCGTGAACGATTAGCGCGATCTTGAAGATTTGTCCCCGAAGCGGCCAATTCGGAAGCGGTCGAGGGGCAATGAGGTGCTGCCGCGTTCGACCAGGTCGGCCAGGATTTCGCCGACAACGGACGCGAATTTGAAGCCGTGCCCCGAGAAGCCAGCCGCGATGACGACGCGCGGGTGGTGCGGATGCACGTCAATGATGAAGTGTTCGTCCGGCGTCAGCGTATACAGACAAGTCTTCGCGTGTCGTACCGGGCCATCCACATCGGGAAGATAGCTGCGCAGAAAGGCGCGGACGTCTGCCTCGTCGGCGGCGCCGACTTCCCGCTTTACGGGTGACGGATCATGGACAATCGCGCCGCCGTCGTGGCGCGCGACTTTCATGCCCCAGTGATCGAGGACGGGAAAGCCCTAGTAGACGCCCGACGGTTGCTCGGTGATATACATGGGAAAGACATCGCGCCGGAAACGGCGGTCGTCGGCGGTGGCGACCCAGAGAAGCACTTTGCGGCGAACGGTAAGGGGTAAGCCCAGGTCGGCCAAGACAACGCCCGCCCAGGCGCCTGCGGTAATGACCAGATGCCCCGCGCGATAGGTCTCATGGGCGGTGCGGACGGTGACGCCCTGTCCCGTCGCTTCCCATCCAAGCACTGGCTCATTTTCGAGGAGGGTAGCGCCACGGCGCCGCGCCTCGTCACCATAAGCCCGCAGGCAGTCGTCCACGTAAAGATACCCGGCGCCGCGTTCGAGGACGCCGATGTCTTCGTCGTCGAAGCGGAAGGCCGGAAAGTGGTGGCGCAACTCTTCCGCTGAGAATCCATCGACCGACAAGGCATGTTGGCTGGCGGCTTGCTTGACGCCCGCGATCAACGCGGTAGTTGGCCGACCGATGCTGAGCAAGCCACAGGTCGTTAGCAGGTGTTTGCCCTGGCGTTGTTCCAGGTCGTGCCAGCGTTCGTAAGCGCGGTGCAGGAGTGGGACGTAGCAGGGGTCTTCGTAATATGCCTTGCGGATAATGCGCGTCTGCCCGTGCGAACTGCCGCGGTCGTGGCCGAGGGAGAATTGCTCCAAACCGAGGACATGCTGACCTCGGCTGGCCAGTTCGCAAGCGGCGGCGGTGCCCATGCCGCCGAGACCGAGGACAATGGTATCGTACTTGAGAGGTGGCATGGGCCAAGCGGGACAGTGGATTCGTCATTCGCGTGATCGCAGAGCTTCCGCGAAGCGCGGCGCCACGGCTTCTTCTCGCACCGTCGCATCGAGCAATAACGGGCCAGGAGTGTCGAGCAACCCGGCTAAACTTTCATCCCCATTGCCCGCGGTCACGACCGTCACGCCAAAACCGCGCGCCAGTTGGCTCAAATCGGCATAGCTCGGCTGCCCGATAAGCAGCACCTTGACGGGCAGTTTTTCGCAGTGGGCGCAGGCCAATTCTTGCACGTTGCTCAGGAACGATTCGGCGGTATCGACGGCGATGACCTGTTTCTCGGGATGGGCCACTTGCACGCCTAGCGCCGCCGGCAGAGCGAAGCCGATGGCCCCCAGGCTGTGGCTGTCGATCCAGTGACGCGGCGAGGGGAAGCGGTAAGCGCCTCGTACCCAGGAGCGAGCGAGGCCGATGCTGGTGGTTAAATAGGTATTTTCCAGCTGGCTGCGTTCGCGGAGCAAGTGCCAGAGGCGCGCGACGATGGCCGCCGGGCCGGTCGCTGGCCTATGGACCGGATGTTCCACGGATGAAACTTCGTTCCATGCTTCGGGTCGATAGCCCGGCAGCGATCGCGCGTTCGTTGCGTCGGGGACGAAGCGCCGCGCTTGCAAGTCCTTGGGGACATCGACGAGGACCGGCCCCGGCCTTCCGCTGGTGGCGACATGCAGCGCCTCGTCCACGACGCGCGGGATGTCTTCCGCGCGCGTCACCAGGTAGTGGTGCTTCGTGATCGACCGGCACACGCTGACGATAGGGATTTCCTGAAAGGCATCGGTGCCCAGCACGGGGCGGGCCACTTGTCCGGTGATGGCGAGCAACGGCACGGCATGGCGCTGGGCGTCGGCGAGACAGGTGACGAGATTGGTTGCGCCCGGCCCGCTGGTGGCGAAGCAGACGCCGACCTTGCCGCTGGAACGGGCGTAGCCGATGGCCGCGAAGCCGCCGCCCTGTTCGTGGCGCGGCAGAATGACGCGCAGGCGATCGGAAACGCGCGTTAGCGCCTGGTGAATCGGCAGCGTGGCGCCGCCGGGATAGGCGAACGCCACATCGACGCCGTGATCGAGGAGGCACTGCAGCAAGATTTCGGCGCCGTTTCGCATGGGATGTTACTCGAAAACAAAACAAAGGCGAGCGGGGGGGGGGGGGAGCCCCCCCGGGTGGTTTGTTGTTGAAAACCAGCGGCGGCCTCCCCCCCCCCCCCCCCCCATATAAAAAAAAAACCAACACACAAGCCCCCCGCGCCCCCCCCCCCCCCCCCGCTCGCCAGCAAATGATCCTCAAACGAACTTCGTCATGCCCGGCTGCGCCACCGGCGGCACCGGCAGAGCCACGTCCCACGTGTACTGGGGCGGAGTCAAGTCTTCCTTGGAATTCAGGGCCATTTCCCAGGTGATGAGTTGCCCCGTGTAGGTCGCCATCCGGCCCATGATGGCGAGCAGCGTACTCTTGCACATGTACTCGCCGTTGTTGATTGGCTTGCCGGCACGGATGGCGGCGAAGAGTTCGTCGTGCTCCACCTGATACATGGTCTTGTGCTTGCCGGCGTAGCGCCATTTTTCCGCGCCGGTCAGGGACATCTCGCGTTCGGAGACGACGCCGCTGCCCTTGGTGCCGAGGATGTAGTTGCCGCTATCGTTCTTGCAGTTGGCCTGCTGGCGGGTGTTGCTGTAGAGGCGGGCGCCGTTGGCGTACTCGTAGACGACCGAGTGATGGTCGAAGATATGGCCATACTCCGGGCCGGTGCGTACTTGTCGGCCGCCGAGTCCCGTGGCCTTGACGGGATAAGTATCCTTCATGAGCCATGCGGAGGCGTCAAGCATGTGGACGTGCTGTTCGACGTTGAAATCGCCCGAGAGCCAGGCGAAGTAGTACCAGTTGCGCATCTGCCAGAGCATGTCAGTTTGATCCTTCTCGCGCGGCTTGACCCAAATCCGGCCGCGCAGGTCGTTGCTCTGGATGGCGACGATATCGCCGATGGCGCCGTCGTGGACGCGGCGGACCCCCTCGCGGAACGAGTCGTCGTAGCGCAGACACAGGCCGGAGACGATGCTCAGGCTCTTCTTCTTCGCCGCTTCGCAGGTGGCGAGAACCGAGCGAACGCCCGGAGCATCGACGGCGATCGGCTTTTCGCAGAAGACATGTTTGCCCTTCTCGACGGCGTAGGCCAGGTGCGCCGGCCGGAAATGCGGCGGTTCGCAGAGCAGGACCACGTCAACGCTGCTGTCGATGACTTGCTTGTAAGCGTCGAAGCCAGTAAAGCGACGGGCTTGCGGCACGTCGATCTTGCCCGCCACGTCCTCGATGTTGCTCAGCGACTTCAGACTGCCTTCGAGCCGGTCGGCGAAGGCGTCGCCCATGGCGACGAGCTTGACATTGGCGTCGGCGCG
>JBBSES010000469.1:0-4121 GCA_038239465.1 Gemmatales bacterium | reverse complement strand
GGGTTCGTTACCGATCGACTATTCCTCTTCTACTTTGCCCTTCGGCAGCTTTTCTTTCTCGGCTTCCCCTTCGGGCTTGGGAGCGACCTTGATGACCTCGGGCGCCGGCTTGATCATCTCGGCGGGCGGCAGCGCGGCCGGTGCCGCCATCGGCATGCCGGCGACGGGCGCGATCGGCATGGCTTCATGGTGGGCCTTGTAGCCCATGCCGGGGCAGGTGCAGCCGCACGAATAGCCGGCCGGGTCGCAGTCGCAAACGCCGCAGGTATGGTTGCACCCGACGCCGATGGCAAGTAGGCTCAGGGCCGACAGGGTAGCGAACAGCCGACGCATTGGTCTTACTCCCTTGGGAAATTCGTCGGGATATACGGCCGGCCTCCGCCGGCACGACGGTCGCGTAACTACGGATTGTTTCGTCCGGCGGACGCGGCAAGCTTGATCGAATCCGGGAAGAAAGGTCAATCGGCACGTTCGGCTCCTTTGGCGCGACGGGGCCGGATGGTCGGTTTTGGGTGCGTCGCGGCCACGCAAAGAGAATAGGCGAACGTATGGATGCGATCCTTCTGGCGGCCGGCTTGGGCACGCGGCTACGGCCACACACGTTGACGACGCCGAAACCATTGCTACCGGTGCGCGGCCGGCCCCTTCTCGACTGGACGCTCGGCGCCTTGCCGCGATCCATTCGCCGCCTCGTCGTGGTCGTTCACTACCTGCCCGAACAGGTGACGGCGTATTTGCAACAACAGAAACACTTCGCCGATTGGACGACGGTGGTTCAGGAGCAGCCGCGCGGCACCGGCGACGCGGCCCGCTCCTGCCGGGGGCAATTGCGCTCGGAGCGCTGCCTGGTCCTTAACGGCGACGACTTATACGGCGCCGCCGACCTCGCGGAACTCGCGCGCTGGCCCGCGGCGCTGCTGGTCCATGCCGTCGATGAGCCGCGAAAGTACGGCATCGCCTTTCCGCGAGAAGACGGGACCTTGGAGAAGCTGGTCGAGAAGCCCGATCTCGACGGCCGGCAGCTGGCCAACGCCGGCGCCTACGTTTTCCCAAGCTCGATTTTCGACGAGGGACTACCCCTCTCGGCGCGCGGCGAATACGAAATCACCGATTACGTCTCGCGCCTGGCGGCGCGCGAGCCGGTACGGGTCGTGAACGCTAATTTCTGGCTACCTATCGGCACCGAGGCGGCCTGGCGCCAAGCGCAAGAACAAGACCTCGAGCGCGTCATGACGCGCACGCAATGCCCCGTTTAGCGACGCTTCGCGGAAGCGTTGAGTCTTTCCCACCAAAGGCACACTCGGACGAAAGGCGTAGCGCGATGGGGCAACCGTGGTATCGGAACGTGACGCGCGGCCAATGGATGGCCCTGGCGGCCGCTTTGCTCGGCTGGATGTTCGACGGCTTCGAGATGGGCATCTTCCCCCTGGTCGCCCGGCCCGCGCTCATCGACGTTTTGCACTTGTCCGACGATGCCAGCGCGGCGACCGATAAGGCTTCTTCGGAAGACCGGCGGCTCGAAGCGAAGAAGCGCGTCGATGTGCAGGTCGGCCTGTGGCATGGCCGCATCACCGCCGCCTTTTTGATCGGCGCCGCGCTGGGCGGCTGGGCATTCGGCTGGCTCGGCGACCGCGTCGGCCGGGTACGCGCCATGGTCTTCAGCGTCTTGACCTACGCCAGCTTCACGGGGCTGTGCGGATTGGCGCAAGGCCCCTGGCAGCTGGCGGGGCTACGTTTCCTGTCCGCGCTCGGCATGGGCGGTGAATGGGCGCTCGGCGTCGCGTTGGTCATGGAAAGCTGGTCGGGCGAGTCGCGGCCCACATTGGCAGGTCTCATCGGCGCCGCCGGCAATTTTGGCTACATCCTGGGCGGCCTGCTCGTCATGGCCGTCGCGCAGGCCGGGGTGCAGATCGCGGCCGGCGGCTGGCGCTGGGTCCTTGGCGCCTGTGCTTTACCTGCTCTGCTCACCTTCTTCATCCGCATGTTCGTGCCCGAATCCGAGAAGTGGGAGAAGGCCGTCCAATCCGGCCCGCGCCCGGCCTTCACGGAGATTTTCAACCCGTCGCTGCGACGGCACACGCTCATCGGCGCCCTCCTGGGCGGCATCGCCTTGATCGGTACCTGGGGATCGGTGCAGTGGATCCCGGCCTGGGTCGGCCAGTTGACCGGCGGCGATCAGTCCTCGGTCAACACCGTACAGATCGTCACCGGCTTTGGCGCCATGATCGGCTCCTTCCTCGGCGCGGTGGTGGGCGTGCGCGTGCCCCGGCGCTGGGCCTATTTTGGATTGAGCGCGGGGTCGCTCTTGTTCTGCGCTCTGCTGTTCCGCGGTTTCGAGAATGCGACGGCGATGACCGGCGCGTTTTTGGCGACGGCTGCGCTGGTCGGCGCCTTCACGGCGGCCTTTTACGGTTGGCTGCCGTTGTATCTGCCCGAGTTGTTTCCCACGCGCTTGCGCGCCACCGGGCAAGGCTTCTGTTTCAACTTCGGCCGCATCCTCGCCGCCGTCGGCGCCGTCAGCATGGGACTGCTCATGAGCGAAACGGTGTTTCACGGCAGCTACCCGCAAGCGGGGGCGACCATTAGCCTGGTGTATGTCGTGGGATTGCTGGTCATCTGGCTGGCGCCGGAGACGCGCGGCAAGCCGTTGCCGGAATAGAACGCGCGAAACGTAAACAAGAACTAAACAACGGCGCTCAAGCCCGGACCCGTCAGCGTGCCCGTCGCCAGCGTGCCGTCCGTAACGCGGAAGAGGCCGGGGAAGCGTGCCTCCCACGGAGTATTGGCCGCCGGCACGTATTGCCGCGCGTTCGCCTCGATGGCGGCCACTGCCGGCACGTGCGCGGCCAATCCCGCCGAGTGAATCAGCGACGCTCCCGGGCAGGTCAAGTCCTGCACGCACAGGAACATCTTTTCCTTCTGGGCGGCGGCGGCCATCAGCAGCGATTGGCTTTGCCCCTTGCATGCCTTGAGCGCGGCCCCGGTGTAGCCCATGCTCCGCGCCAGGCGCAGGCTCTCCAGACCGAGCAGCGATTCGTCGATGACCACGGGCCGCAGCCGCGACGCCTCGTGCATGGTGTTGCCGGGGTCGGCCTTCAAGTCGCGCGCCGTCGGCTGCTCGATGTACTGGATGCGCTCGAACCCGGCCGGCGACCGCTCCTTGATCCGCCCGAGTACGTCGAGCAAATAGCTCACGTTCGGGCAGCGTTCGTTGAAGTCGAGCGAATAGTGCCACGTCGTGAACCCGCGCTGGCGTTGTGCCTGGCCGCTTTCCCGATCAATGCCGATGAATCGCTCCACGTCCCAGTCGCGGTCGTCGCCGTTGAGCTTGATCTTAATATGCGTCAGCCCATTGAAGCCGATCCATTCAGCCACCGTTTGCGGCAGACCATCGTCGAGGCGCTCGGTCACGTCGGCATCGGTGATCGGGTCGAGGGCGCCGACGAGGTGATACAACGGCATCCGCGCCTTCGGTTCCCGAGTGATATATCGTTCGAGGGTTTCGCCCGCGAAGTCCGGCCCGAGGTAATGGCCCAGGTCGTGGCTGACGAACTCGGGGCCGTAGCCGTGGTAGCAATTGATGCCATGCACCTTGCCGAAAGCGTCGTGGATGGCAGCATCGAATGGGCTGGCGACGACCAGGGCGCACAACTCGGGAATCGGCTCGGCCAGCGAAAGTTCGCGCGACACGTCGGCCGCCGCCTTCAAGTAAGCCTGTTCGAGCGCACGGTTAATATCGAGCGGATGCCCGACCTCCGGGCAGTCGGCTGTCAAGCGTGAGATACGTTCGACCAGCGTCTTCATGGCGCCAAGCGTCTGCTCGTAGGTCAAACGCCGCGACGGGAACGACCAGACGTTGCCTAACGGCATCGAGCCGAAGCCGAGCGCCGATTTGCCGGCCAGCGTTTCGACGCGCGCTTCGACGTTGAGCAGCGTGACGCGATCGAGAGCGATGCCGCCGAACTTGATCGGCGTGCGGTAGCGAAAATCCTCGTAGTGAGGCCGTACTTCGCGGATGCGGATATCGGTAGGTTTCGGCATGGCTTCCCCCTCGCTGGAAAACGACTTTCCGGCGAGCGGGGGGCGTCTGCCCCCTGAGTGTACATTCAGGGGGCTGAGTG
>JBBSES010000468.1:0-4146 GCA_038239465.1 Gemmatales bacterium | reverse complement strand
GGCTTACGCCCCCCGTGGATTTCTTTTTGGGGGAACCACGGGGGGCTTACGCCCCCCGTGGATTTCTTTTTGGGGGAACCACGGGGGGCTTACGCCCCCCGCTCGCCGACAGGATTTTCGGTCCTTACTTCACCGTCACCGTCACCGGCTTCACGAACGCCGTGCTAAGCGCCGTCACGTCCGCCTCCTTCATGTCGCCCTTTTGCAGCCACAAGCGATAGGCGACGGTCAGCGGCGATTTCTCGTCGAACTCCTTGACGAAGTACGACCCGAAGCGGCCATAGTCGCGCTCGCTGAAACGGGCTGGCTTCGGATTGCTCGGCCGATCCAGATAGGCGACGGTAAATGGCTCCTGGCCGAGGTAAAACGTCATGGCGTTCCACGGCAAATCGGCGTGGACCTCCGGCTTCTTGGCGTCCCAGTTGCGGGTCTCGCCCGGCTTGCCAGCACCGTCGGGACGCAGGTAGACCGTCTGCTTCGCCGTCTTCTCGGCCACTCGCTGCGAAGCGCGGAACTGGAAACCGGCGTGTTGCGGATCGCCGTCCAACTTGATCGGGCCGCCCACGCTCTTGAGGCGCGACGCGAACTCGACCAGGGTGCCACCGGGCACGCGGTAAAAGGTCAACTCGCGCTCCTCGCGGGCGAAGACTTCCTTATTTTGGCCATGCCAGGCGATCTCGACGCGCTGCCTGGCTAGCACCGGCCCCGCTTCGTTGGCGAGGAATTTCTCGTGCGACTGATGGGCGCCGCCGGTGCAGTGCCAGGTGTCGCACTTCTGGTCCTTGCCATACGTGACTTTGCTGAAGCCGTAATAGATGCCGCGATGGTGCGGATACAGGCCGCCGTCTCCCTTGGTGACGAGTTGCTGGCCGCTCGGATCGTACAGGTGATGAAAGACCTTGTAGGTCAAGTCGCGCTTTTCCTTGCTGGAATCGTCGAACGTCTTGTACATGTAGCGCGCCACGGGCCGGTCGCCGAGTTTGAGTTCGTTGAACTCGCCGGGCGTGTCGTGCCAGGAGAAGCCGTCGGCCTTTTCCGGGGCGTCGGTGGACACGGTGGCCTTGAACGTGGCGCTGGCGTTGGCCTTCAATGCCGGCAAGAGGAAGTGCAATTCCTTCGGCACCGTTTCCTCGAGCGCCGGTTCGATGGAGAGCAGGCCGGGCGCCGTCAGCTGGGCGGGCAGCTTCTTGCCATCGCTATCGGTCAGCGTCACCGATTCGGCCTTGGCCAGCGCCAGCGGCAAGGACAGCGGCATGCGCACCGGCACGTCCTTGCGGTCGCTTTCGCCCGCGGCGACGGCGATCGTAAACGTCTTGCTCTCGGCGCGGACGGCGGATGTCGTCAGCGCGAGGGCGAGGAATGTGAAACAGCAAGCGTATCGAGTCATGGAGAGACCTCACGATTTGGTGAGCGACGCTTCGCGGAAGCGTTGAGCTTTAAATCACTTCTGCTCGATGCAATACAAATGCGTCTTCGTCCTCATCAGCAAGCATTTGCCCGCGACGGCGGGCGAGGCCATGCAGCCGTCGGCCAGCTTGTTGGTGGCTATGCGGTTATACTTCTTGCCCGCCTCGATCACATGCGAAGCCCCCGCCTCGTCGGAGATATATATCTTGCCGTCGGCTATCAGCGGCGAGGCCGAGAAGGCGCCGTTGACGCGCTCCTGCCACACCGGATCGCCGGTCTTGGCGTCGAGGCACGAAGCGATGCCGGCGTCGTTGACCATGAAAAGTAGGCCATCGCTGAGGATTAACCCCGGCCGGGTCGGCGCGGAGCGCGGGACTTTGAAGCCCGTGTGCGTCTTGGTGACGTCGCCCTCGCCGCCGGGCTTGAGGGCCAGCACCAACGCCGGGTAGCCGCAGGTGATGTATATGAAGCCGTTGGCCAGGATCGGTTGGCAGGCGGCGTTCATGCCGCCGTGGTTATAGCGCCACAGTTCCTTGCCGTCCGCGGGATTGTAGGCGATGGTCGCGCCGGCCGAGGGGCAGACGAGTTGCTCCTTGCCGTCGATGGTCAGCACGGCGGGCGTGGCGTACGCCTTCTTCTCGTCGCCGCTCGCGTTCTTGTACTGGATGTCGCGGTCCTTCTTCCACACGTTCTTGCCGGTTTCCTTGTCGAGGGCGACGACGTACTGTGTGTCGAAGCCGTCGAAGATCAGGTACAGATGCTTGCCGTGCAGCGTCGGCGAGGAGGCGGCGCCGCGGAAGTGGTCGCATTTCAAATCGGTTCGTTCCCAGAGGACCTTGCCGGTATCCGTATCGAGGCAAGCGGTGCCGTTGGTGCCGAAGTGGACGTAGAGCCGGCCCTTCTCGATGACCGGCGTCGAGGAGGCATAGCTGTTGTACGGATGGCAGAAGGGCGGCTTTTCCAGTTCGAACACCTTCACGTCGTGCAGGATTCTGCCGGAAGCGCGGTCGAGGCAGACGGCGAACAGTTCCTTGCCGTCGGCCTTGGCGGTGGTCAGCCAGATTTGGTCGCCGAAGACGACGGGCGACGACCAGCCCTTATCGTGGATGGCCGTCTTCCAGCGAACGTTTTCGGTCTCGCTCCAGCGCGTCGGCAAACCCACGGCTTTAGAGTGGCCATCGCCGGTCGGTCCCCGAAAGGCGGGCCAATCCTCGGCGCGTGCGGCCTCGACCGATAGGGCCGAGAAGAGGAGAACGGCCAGGCAGCGAAAGGCATGGGAAGTCATGGTAGATATCCAGGCGGGAAGGCGGGTGGGAAGGCTCGTCCCTGGAAATAGCATAAAGGGATGCTTCGCCGTTACGCAAGGGGCAAACGGCCGGTGGACGGTGGCCGCGATTTTGCCGATGGCGACCCATGCGGCCAACCGCTACACTTTTCTTTGCTTCTCGCGTCGCATCCCGAAGGAGGCCGCCCCGTGGAAGTCGCCACCTGCCCGAATGCTTCTTGTCGCCACGCCTTCCCGCTGAGCGAGGCACTGGTCGGCAGCCTAATTTGCTGTCCCTCCTGTGGTCAGGTCGTCCGGCTCGTTGCTTCGTCGGCGGGGACCGCGCCGGCCGCGCCGCCTGAGCCTGAGCCACTGGCAGTTACCCTCGACTACGTGCCGCCAATCCCCGCATCCCGGCCAATGAATCCTCTTCCGCGGCCGGCGCGGCCGCGTAACCCGATCTGGCCGTGGTGCGTCGCGGCGGGAGGAGCGCTTGGCCTGGTCTTGGTTCCCGTGGTCGTGGCGGTGTTCCTGCAACCCCACGACCCTGCGCCTCGGAAGTATACTGGCCCGGTCGCGTCGCGCAACCCGCAAACCTGGCCGGCGCTGCCGTCCGCCACTAGCCCGGCGCCCCACGACATTCCGAGGTTCGTGCCGCGCGAAGAGGTGGCCAAGGATCCGCCCGACCCGAAGCCGACGCGACGCGAGGCCACGCAGCCTCTGCCCACGCGCCTGGACCCGTTGCCGGCCCCCGTCGTCGAGCCTATGACCGCCTTGAAGTACTACGATCGAGGGCACGGCCATGCCCGCCGCGGCGCACACGACCTCGCCATCGCCGACTTCACGGAAGCGATCAAACTCGATGGTCGGCTGGCGATGGCGTTCTACTACCGCGGCATGTCGCACGAAGCCGAGAACCTGGCCGACAAGGCGCTCGCCGATTACACGCAAGCCATCAAACTGCAGCCCGATTACGTCCTCGCTTACAATCAGCGCGGCGCCATCCACGCGCGCCGCCGCGCCTGGGATCGGGCCATCGCCGACTATACGCGCGTCGTCGAACTCGATCCCAAAATGGCGGCGGCTTACGCCCAGCGCGGCTGGATTTATCAACTCCGCAATCGCTGGGACCAAAGCGTCGCCGATTGCACGCGCGCCATCGAACTCGATCCCAAGAACGGCCTGGCTTTCGCCACGCGCGGCCGCGCCTTCATCCAAAGGAACGCCTGGGACAAAGCGCTCGAAGACCTGACGGAAGCCACCGCGCTCTTGCCCAACGACGCGGGCGTTCGCGTCAATCGCGGCGCCATTTACTTCCGCAATGGCCAGCTGGACAAGGCGATCGCCGACTACACGCGGGCTATCGAGATCGATCCGAAAAACGCGGCCGCCTATGTCAGTCGGGGAGGCGCCCACGGCAAGCGACGGGACTTCGACCAGTGCATCGCCGACTGCACCAAGGCGCTGGAACTGGG
>JBBSES010000467.1:0-4146 GCA_038239465.1 Gemmatales bacterium | reverse complement strand
CGAGACCATCATCGACGTATCGGGAACGGGTGTTCGCGCCGGTTCCGCGCTAACGATCTCTGACCGGCAGAGCGAGCGGAGAACACCGCTACCGGACAGGCGCCAGGGGTCAATAGAACCCCGATGGGCGCGCGGGGCCGCCGTGGCTATTGCGGGGATGGGGAGCGGTGCGCGCGGAGTGGAGAGAAAATGAGGAACGGAGAACGGAGAACCGAAAATTGAGAATGAGAAGGCGTAAGGATCATATCGACGGTACGGCAGCGGGGCCGCGCGCCTGGTCGAGCGCTTCGCGGACGCGGCGGACGAGTTCGGCCGGGCGATACGGTTTGCCGACGAAGCCGAGGACGCCGGCGCGCTCGACCGCGCGCACGTCCTCGTCGCTGGAGTAGCCGGAGGAGATGAGGACCATCACCGTGGGATTGAGTTTGCGCAATTCCAGCAGCGTTTCGGGGCCGGACAGACGCGGCATCGCCAGGTCGAGGATGACGAGGTCGATCTCGGCCCCATGTTGTTGATAGAGTTCGACGGCCTCGACGCCATCGAGGGCGTTGAAGACGCGATAGCCCTGGCGCTCGAGGATGGTTTGTCCGAGACGGCCGACTACTTCCTCGTCGTCGGCGAGGAGGATGGTTTCGATGCCGCCCCTGGCGCTCGCTTCGGGCGGTGGTTGGACCGGGAGCGGCACCGGCGCGCCGAGGCGCGGCAGGTAGACGTCGAAGCAGGTGCCGTGGCCGGGTTCGCTGCGGCACTCGATCCAGCCCAAATGCTGCTTGACGATGCCGAAGACCATGGCGAGGCCGAGGCCGGTGCCCTTGCCCGGTTCCTTGGTCGTGAAGAACGGCTCGAAGATGCGCTCCTGCACCTCGGGGGCCATGCCGGAGCCGGTGTCCAGGACGCGCAGGCGGACGAACTCGCCGGCGCGGCCCTCGACGGGCAATGGGCCACTTGCCGGATCGAGGCGGACGTTGGCGGTTTCCAGCGTCAAGCCGCCGCCTTCGGGCATGGCGTCGCGGGCATTGAGGCACAAGTTCAGGACGACTTGGCCGATTTGCGTGCTGTCGCCCTGTACGGGCCACAGGTCGGCCGGCGAGCGCGTCTGGATGGCGATGCGCGGATCGAGCGTGCGTCGCAACAAACGCACCGTTTCCTCGATGCTGGCGCCGAGGTTGAGCGCGTGCGAGACGAGCGGCGTGCGCCGCGAGAAGCCGAGCAGCTGGCGCGTCAACTCGGCGGCGCGCAGGGCGGCCACCTCGGCGCTGCTTAGAAGTTCGTGCGTCGCGTGCGCCGGCGGCAAGTCGGCGAGGGCTAAGGAAAGATTGCCGAGGATGCCGGTGAGGAGGTTGTTGAAGTCGTGGGCGATGCCGCCGGCGAGTTGGCCGACCGCCTCCATCTTGTGGGCCTGGCGCAGTTGCGCTTCCAGATTGCGCTGGTCGGTAACGTCCCAGAAGATGCCGAGGACGCCGACGACGTTGCCCTGGTCGTCGAGGACGGGCGTCTTGACCTTCTGCACGGTGCGCAGTTTGCCGCCGATCAGGTTTTGCTCTTCCAGTTCGAGGCGGCGGCCCTCTTGCAGGACGAGGCGGTCGGCGGCGCGGTACTTCTCGGCGAGCGCCTGGGGATAGAGGTCGAAGTCGTCCTTGCCGATGACATTGGCCTCGGATTCCTGGCTGACGCTATGGCAGAACGGCTCGTTGGCGGCGACGTAGCGCAAGTCGCGGTCCTTGAGAAAGACGCTCTGGGTCAGGTTCTCGATCAGCGAGCGGTACTTGGCCTCGCCGGCGCGGACGGCGACTTCGGCGCGTTTGCGGTCGGTGACATCGAGGGCGATGCCGACGACGCCGACGATCTGGCCGACGGCGTCGCGCAGCGGTTCGACGTGGCTGTGCCAGGTGTGGCCGTCCCACTCGACCTCGTAGCGCGTCGGTTGGCCGACGAGCGCCCGGCGATGGGCGGCGATAGGCAGGAATTCCGGGTCGGCCGTCTGGAAGTAATCGAAGAGCGTGCAATTCGCGGAGCACGCCCGGTCCAGGTTGAGGACGGCCAGCGCGGCGCCGGCGCCGGATATGAAGCGCAACTCTCGATCGGTCGTCCAGACCACGGCGGGTAACTGTTCGAGGAGGAGGCGGCGGCGTTCCTCGCTTTCGCGCAGAGCTTCCTCGGTGCGCTTGCGTTCGGTGATATCGGAGAGGACGCCGTCGAGGCGCAGGTGGCCGGCCGTTCCGAAAGGGGTAGCCGATACGTTGTCATGGACCCAGCGCTCGCCGCCGTCGGGCAGGAGGATGCGATACTCCTGCGGAGCGCAATCGCCGGCGCGCATGCGAAAATGAGCCTCGCCCAGGCGCTGGCGGTCGTCGGCATGGACGATGCCGAGCCACTGATGGGGGCCGGCGAAATACTCCGGCGGCCGGCCGGTGATGCGCTCCACCACGGGGGAGATATAGGTGTAGGAAAACTGCCCGGCGGGCGATACTTCGGCGCTCCAGAGACAGTCGCAAACCGAGGTAAGGACGCGGCGCAATTCACGCTCGATTTTTTGCAAGTGGGCGTAGGCCTCGCGGCGTTCGCTGATGTCGCGGGCGGTGATGATGCCCAGGGGATGCGGCTCGACGTGCAGGCGGTTGACGGTCAGGTTGACGGGCACCCAATGGCCGTCTTCCTTGTGGCGGAGCCAGAAACCTTCCTGAGAGTGAAACAGGCCCGTGCGCTGGAAGGCCTGGCGCAGCCGCGCGACGCCACCGTCGGCCTCGGAGCGGAACAGGTAGGTGATCTTCATATCGAGCAGTTCGCGGCGGGCAAAGCCGCTGAGCCGCTGAGCCATGGGGTTGACTTCGCGCAACTGTTCCGAATCGGGATCGAAGAGGAAGAGCGCGTCGCCGGCCTCCTCGAAGAGCGTTCCGGCGAGTTCGGGCCAGTAGGTGTCGGTCATATAGTGGTGGACGGTGATTGGTGGACGGTGGACGGTGAAAGAAAAAAGTGGAGGGTGGTAAGTGGATGGTGGACGGAAAAGACAAAGGCGGATGGTGGATGGTTAACGCAATACGCCGTTTTCTCCGTCCACCGTCCACCGTCCACTGTCCACTTTTCCCCCACCATCCACCGTCCACCGCTTTAGGCCACCGCCACCTTGCCCGCCTCGCGGCGCAGGGCCTCGGCCTTGTCGGTGCGTTCCCACGTGAAGGCGGCCAACTCGCGGCCGAAGTGGCCGTGACGGGCGCTCTCCAGATAAATGGGACGGCGCAGGTCGAGCGTCTCGATGATGCCGCGCGGCGTCAGCTTGAAGTGCTTGCGGATCAGGCCGATGAGCGCGTCGTCGTTCAACCCCTTGGCGGTGCCGTGGGTGTTGACCCAGATGCTCAGCGGGTCGGGATGGCCGATGGCGTAGGACAGCTGCACTTCGCACTGCGTCGCCAGACCGGCGGCGACGATGTTCTTGGCGATGTAGCGCGCCATGTAGGCGGCCGAGCGGTCCACCTTGGTCGGATCCTTGCCGCTGAAGGCGCCGCCACCGTGCCGGCCGCGACCGCCGTAGGTGTCCACGATGATCTTGCGGCCGGTCAGACCGCAATCGCCGTGCGGGCCGCCGACCAGGAAGCAGCCGGTCGGATTGATGTAGCAGGCGATCAGTTCCTCGTCGTTTTCATCGATGGTCTTGCCGGGGGCCACGGCGACCAGCTTCTTGCCCTTGAGGAGGTCGGCGCGCTCGGCGTGCAGGGTCGGCTGAATGAGTTGGTCGATGACCTGTTGCCGCGCCTCGTCGGAGAAGAGCTTGTTCTTGTCGTCGCCGACGACGACGCTCTCGTCGTGCTGCGTGGACAGGACGACGGTGTGAATGCGGCGCGGCTTACCGTCGGCGGTGTACTCGACCGTCACCTGGCTCTTGGCGTCGGGGCGCAAGAACTTCAACTCGCCGCTTTGCCGCAAGTCGGCGTGCTTCTCGACGAGGCGATGGGCCAGGTGGATGGGCAGCGGCATCAGCGACTTGGTTTCGTCGCAGGCGAAGCCGAACATCATGCCCTGGTCGCCGGCGCCGCCGACGTCCACGCCCATCGAGATGTCGCACGATTGTTGGTGCAAATGGCTCTCGACCTGGCAGGTGTCGGCCGCGAAGCCGATGGCCGGATCGACGTAGCCGATCTCGCGGATGGT
>JBBSES010000466.1:0-4179 GCA_038239465.1 Gemmatales bacterium | reverse complement strand
GGCGCTTCTCGTCGGGGGCGTCGGCGAAGTCGGTGACGAGGGCGAAGCGCAGCCGCGGATCGGGATTGGCGAGATAGTGGATTTCCAGCTTTTCGAGCAGGCTGGCCGCGCTCTCGGGGCGCACTAACATGCTGGGCATGACGACGAAGGTCGGGCAGTCGGCCGGGATGCCGTCCTTGAAATCGAGCTTAGGCAACACGCGCGGCTTCAAGAGAAGCGTGACGAGGTAGTTGACCAGTCCGACCGTCAACTCGCTCGCCGGCAGCAGCAAGACGGCGGCGACCAGCAGGTAGCCCCAAGAAGTATTCGGCGTGGACGCGATAGCCAGGGCGGCCACAATGGCGCTCAGGACCAGCAAGATGCCGCCGAAATAGACGACGTGAGCATGGCCGGCGAGCAGTCGCGGCAAGCGGTCGCGCACGGCGGGGCGGTAGCCGAGGCGTGCTTCCAATTCGCCGCGGCCCCGGCCGATGAGGACGAAGCCGATGTGCCGCCGCGCCGTGTCCGTGGCCTTGTCCTCACGTCGCGCCATCTCCAGCGCTTCTTGCGTCACCGCCAATTCCGTGGCCTCCGCGCCGCGCGCCAACTTCTCGACGGCCTGGCGGTAGCGGTCGCGCGTGGCGAAATCCTGCCGCGCGTAGACGCCGGCCGGGTCTTCGCGCAGCAGCGCTTCGACCGGGCTGACGCGCTCGAAGAAGACGTTCCAGTCCAGCGCCGCCAGGAGACGCAAGCTGGTGACGCAATTGCCGATCGTCACCTGATTGGCGGCCTGCCGTTGCCCTTCGCGGCGCACCACTTCGCCGGTGTTGGTGCCGCGCCCGCGCAGGTGGGCTTCCAGCCATTCGATGCCGGCGCCGACCAGCGATTCGTGATTGCGCAGCGCTTCGAGAAGATGCACGAAAAACGGATCGTTGCAGCAGGGAAGTGGGGCGAAGGTCCGCTGCTCGGCCGGCTTCTCCGGGATGTCCGCGTGCTTCTCGACCCAATCCTGCGCCATCTTGCGCTCGTCCCAGGCGCGGATCAATTGCTCCGCGAGGCGGCGCAGGTTTTCGATCAGCGACAGGCGCAGCATGGTCGGCACGGCCCACAATTCGCCGATGGTCAAGGGCGTCGCGGTCTGGAACGCCCGCACGAAGCGCTCGATGTGGGCCTCGTCCGGCCCGCTGTCGGTGTGCGCGATCAAGGCCAGGGCGAGGGCGTAGACGCGCGGATAGCCGGCGAGCGGGCCGTTGAGCAGGCGCGGCAATTCGTTGTAGTAGCCGCGCGGCAAATCCTGACGCACCTCGCGCAGCACTTCCTCGACGATGTAAAAGTTATCGACCAGCCATTCGGCGTCGGGGCCGAGCGCTTCTTGGCGAGCATAGGCGGCGGTGATCGCCCGATAGGCGCGCACCAACACGCGGCCATTCTCGCTGAAGCGCTGCAATAGCGGCCGCACCGGGCCGGTGGGCGGCGCTACCGAACAGGCGGCGGCCAGCTGCCGGGCTTGCGCTTCGAGGTGTTCCAGACCATGCAGTTCGCCGCGAAGCACGTCGTCGGCTTGCGGGCTAATGAAGAGAGAGGCGGCCGGCGCGTTGGTCGCCGAGGAACTGGTCGTCACGCGTGCGATCCTCCTGATGACGGACTTGGCGGTCGCTTCCGATGCGCTATGGCTCCCGAGCCGGCCCTCCGACGAATCGCTGCCGACACGCCACGGAAGAGCAAAGGCAATGCCGCGACGCGAATCGTCGAGAGCGCCGCGGACGGGAGACGCGAGGGAGAGATTCAGTCTTGAGTCTGTTTTCGGCCTGGAAAGGCGTTTAGACAAGAGGCGGCCCCGATGGGTGCCACGACTGCCGGTGCCGGTCCGCGCAGCAAATTGCTCAAAAACAGGCGAATTTCGGCACGAGTGCAGCGGGGAATTTCGCGGCTAAACAACGACGTGGGAAAATGCTAAACTGATCCGGGGCAACGACGCCACCGCCGCCTATGACTCTTCCTCCTCGATTAGCCGAGGCACATCATGCCTATCGAAACGGTGGCGCCCGCCGCGCGCGCGGAATCGTTCCTCGGCGACCTCGCGGGCGTCGTGTCTCACGACCTCAATAACCTGCTCAATACTATGCTGCTCCAGGTAACGATCCTGGAGCACAAGGGATTGCCCGACGAGCTGCGCGGCGAGACGGCGGTCATCCGCCAGACGGGGCGCGCGGCCGCGGCGCTGCTCAAGCAGTTCCAGGAACATCTGCGTCCGGAACGGCCGCGCGTCGAGACGGTAGATCTCAACGGCGTCGTCCGCACCGCCGCCGCGTCCTGGGGCAAAAAGGTGAATCTCAAGCTGGCGGCCGCGTTGCCGCCGATTCAAGGGGACGGCGCCGAGATGGCGCGGGCGCTCGCGTTGCTGCTTGCCGAAGCCGGCGCCGTGTCCTCGCAGGTGCCGCTCGTCGAAACGGCGCTGGCCGATGAACGGGTATTATCGCGGATCGGCGATGGCGGTCCTCCGATGAGCGAAGACGCGCTCGCCCGATTCTTCGAGCCGTTTCAGCGTTTCCGGCCCGGCAGCGACGGTTTGCGCCTGCCCATTGGTCGAGCGCTGGTGCGACGTTTGCAAGGGAATATCCGCGCCGAGAACCGGCCCGAAGGGGGAGTGGTCCTCGTCGTCGAATGGCGCCGCGCCGACACCCCCTAAGTGACGCGACTGGAGACATGTATGACCACTGCTCCCCGCCCGCCCGTCGCCGAGGCGCCGTCGCTCGAAGGGTTGACCCGGACGCTGCGCCACGAGATCGGCGATTTCCTGCAGACCGTCTATTCCACCGCCGCCATTCTCCAAGGCCGGCTGCCCGAGAGCATGGCCTTGGAACGCACCGTCGTGAAGAATCTGCGCGAACGCGCCGAGACGTGCCGGCATCTGCTCGATACGCTGCACGATCTCGTCTTGCCGGTGGTGTTGGCGCCGGCGCCGATGCATCCGGCCGAACTGGCGGCCAAGCTCACCAACACGGCGGCGGCGCGCTATCCGCACCTGACTCTCCGCGCGGAAGCCGACGGCTGTCCCGAAGTCCAAGCCGACCCGCAGCGTTTGATGCACATGGGCATGAGCCTCCTCGACCACGCCTGCCAATCGGCGGCCAGCGAGGTCTTGTTTCGCACCAAGTCCGGCCCGGCACCCGGAGACATGCACTGGATCGTCAGCGACGACGGCGCGGCAGTCCCGCCGGAACTGCTGCCGCACCTGTTCGACGCTTTTTCCACGTCCCGCCGCGGCACGCTGGGCCTCGGCCTGGGCGCGGTCCACAAGCTGGCGACCCTGCACGGCGGCCGAGTTTGGGCCGAAAATCCTTCACGGGGAGGGCTGGCCGTACACGTCGTTTTGCCGCGCCACCCGCCGTCGGAGGGGGAAGAAACGCCCGCCGGCGACGGTTCACCCCTATGACCCGGTCCCACATTTGGTAGATTGGCTTCTACCGAAAGCTAGACCATCCCGCGTTCGGCATTCGGTTTGCTCAAGTATTCGCCTCGTTGAGCGATCGCTCCGAGAATCGCTCAACGGGCAGGAGAGGTGTCATGGGCAGCCCGGTCGTATCGTTGCCGAAACTCAAGGTCGTCGTCGTCGAGGACGACGCCACCGTCCGCCTTTTTTTGAAGGACGCCCTCGAAGGCCAGCTGGGCCACGTGGTCGTGGGCGAAGCGGCGACCGGGCCGAACATGGTCCGCACCGTCCTGGCGACCGAGCCGGACGTGGTCGTCTTCGATATCCATCTGCCGCACATGAGTGGGTTGGATGCCCTACGGCAAATCTATCAGACGCGCATCGTCGCCGCCGTGGCCATCACCGCCGACCGCGACGTGACACTCATTCGCCGGGCATTGGAAGAACACGTCCTCGCCTATCTGGTCAAGCCGGTCGAAGCGCATCACCTCGGGCCGGCGCTGCAAGTCGCCTGGGCGCGGTTCGACGAGTTGCAGGGCTTGACGGCCGAGAACGCCACGCTGCGGCAAACGCTGCACAACCGCAAGGTGATGGAGCGAGCCAAGGGCGTGCTCATGAAACGGCACCGCTGGTCGGAAGCGGAAGCCTTTCGCCGCTTGCAGCGCAGCGCCATGAACCGACGCATTCCAATGGCCGATTTGGCGCAAGCTATCTTGAATGGCGAAGAAGTGGATCTCTCAACCGTGTAAATCGCTATTGCGAGCGGG
>JBBSES010000465.1:0-4180 GCA_038239465.1 Gemmatales bacterium | reverse complement strand
TTACAGAGCAGCGTCGCTAATCGGACCTACCATGCTTAAAATCTCCCTCCTTCTCGGCGTCGTGGGCATCTTCCTTCTCGCCACCGCTCGCGCGGTCGAGGCCGAACGCCATCCGCCGCGTGCCTTTTGCACGGGGCGCTCGGTCGTGGTCGCCACCGAGGGCATGGTCGCCACGAGCCATCCGCTGGCGGCGCAGATTGGCCTCGACGTTCTGAAAAAGGGAGGCAACGCGGTCGATGCCGCCATCGCCGCCAACGCCGCTCTGGGATTGATGGAGCCGATGAGTTGCGGCGTCGGCGGCGACCTGTACGCTCTCGTCTGGGACGCCAAGACGAAGAAGTTGCACGGCCTTAACGCCAGCGGCCGCGCGCCCGCCAAGGCCACCCGCGACTATTTCGCCGTCAAGGGCCACAAGGAGATTTCCACCACTGGCCCGCTCAGTTGGTCGGTCCCCGGCTGCGTCGATGGCTGGGATACGTTGCGCCAGCGCTTCGGGTCGCGGCCGCTCGCCGAGTTGCTGCAGCCGAGCATCGACTACGCCGACAAGGGATTCGCCGTCACGGAAATCATCGCCGGCAGCTGGCGCACTGCCGAAGCGGAGTTGGCCACGCACCCGGATTCGGCCAAAACCTATCTCCACGACGGCAAGGCACCGGCTTTCGGCAGCGTCTTCAAGAACCCGAATCTAGCGCGGACCTATCGCGCGCTTGCCAAGGAGGGCCGCGACGCCTTCTACAAGGGCGAATTGGCCAAGGCGATGGTCGCCTTCTCCGACGCCAACGGCGGCCTGTTCTCGCTGAAAGATTTCGCCGACCATACATCGACGTGGGTTGATCCGGTCAGTACGACCTATCGCGGCTACGACGTTTGGCAGATTCCGCCGCCGGGCCAGGGCATCGCCGTCTTGCAGATGCTCAATATCCTCGAAGGCTACGACGTGAAGAAAATGGGACCGGAATCGGCCGACACCTGGCATCTGTTCCTCGAAGCGAAGAAGCTGGCATTCGCCGACCGCGCCCGCTATTACGCCGATCCCGCCTTCGCCAAGGTGCCGACCGCGGAGTTGATCTCCAAGCAGTACGCCGACGGCCGGCGCGCGCTCATCGACATGAAAACGGCCCTGAAAGACGTGGCCGCCGGCGACGCCAAGCTCGGCATGGCCGACACCGTTTATCTCACCGTCGTGGACAAGGACCGCAATTGCGTGTCGCTGATCCAGAGCGTCTATTTCGGCTTTGGCTCCGGCATGGTGCCCGGCGACCTCGGTTTCGCCCTGCAAAACCGCGGTTGCCTGTTCAGCCTCGATCCCAAGCACTCGAATAGGCTGGAACCGAACAAGCGGCCGTTCCATACCATCATCCCCTCGATGGTGACGAAGGATGGCAAACCGTGGTTCGTCTTCGGCGTCATGGGCGGCGACATGCAGCCGCAGGGACATGTGCAAGTCTTGTGCAACCTCATCGACTTCGGCATGGACGCGCAGCAGGCCGGCGAGGCGCCGCGCATGCAGCACTACGGCTCGGCCACTCCCACCGGCGATCCCGCTCGGAAGGACGGCGGCCGCGCCGACGCCGAGCCGGGCATCCCCGACGAGGTCATGGAGGAACTGAAGAAACGCGGCCACCACGTTTCGCGCGTCAAACGCAATGGCGGCGGCTATCAGGGGATCCTCATCGACCCCAAAACCGGCGTCCTGCACGGCGGCTCGGAGCCACGCAAGGACGGCTGCGCCGTCGGCTACTGATGCGTATGGACAGCCCCACCGTCGCCGTTACAATGCATGGGAGCAACGACGCTTTTTCATCCTTCAGGGTAGCCAGCTCGTGACCAGCGAAGCCAAAGTTCTTCGGGCCGAACGGCACACCCAAATCGGGACGGCAATTCAGCAGAGCGCTGCCATGCTCGTCGAGCGCTGGGCGGGCCGCGCCCTGGAAGAGCAGCCCGATGCTCCTCGGGTCAGCCAGGAAGATTTGCTCGATCACCTGCTTTCCTTCCTGACGGAACTCGGCCGAGGCCTGGCCGAGCCAGTGCATTCGGAAAATGGTCCACACACGCGCTCGGCCATCCAGCACGGCGCTCAGCGCTGGCATGTTGGCTGGTCGCTCGGCGAACTGGTGCGCGATTATCAGATTCTTCGCCTCGTCGTCCTCGAATTCCTGGACGAAACGCTCGACCGGCCGCTGCAAGTGCGCGAAGTGCTGGCCGTCGGCCTCGCCTTCGATGAGGCCATCGGCGCGAGCGTCAAGCAATACGTCGGCCACCGCGACGACGAGTTCAAGAAGCTCGAACGATCGCTCAGCGACCAGGCGACGGCACTGAAGGAAGGCGACCGGCGCAAGAACGAGTTCCTGGCCACCCTGGCGCACGAGTTGCGCAATCCACTCGCGCCGCTGCGCAACGCCCTCGAAATCCTGCGCCTCACCGGGCCCGACGCCGCGCCGCCGCGCGAAATCCGCGACATCATGGATCGGCAAGTGCAGCAAATGACGCGCCTCGTCGATGACCTGCTCGACGTATCGCGCATCGCTCAGGGCAAGCTCGTCCTCCGCAAGGAGCGTCTCGACCTGCGCGGTATCGTCGAGCAAGCCGTGCAGATGAACGCGCCGCTCGTCGAGGCGCGCAAACACAAGCTCGAAGTCCGGCTTCCCAAAGCGCCGCTGTGGGTGGACGCCGATCGTTCGCGCTGTTTGCAGGTGATCGTCAACTTGCTGAACAACGCCGCCAAGTACACGGCCGAGGGAGGACTTCTCTCCCTGCTCGTCGAGGCCGTCGATTCCGAGGCCGTCGTTCAGGTGCGCGACAACGGCATCGGCATCGCCCCCGAGATGCTGACGCACATCTTCGACCTGTTCACGCAGATCGACTTCGGCTCGGAGCGCGCCGACGGCGGCCTGGGCATCGGCCTGACCCTGGTGCGCCGCCTGGTCGAGTTGCACGGCGGCAGCATCGCCGCCGAGAGCGACGGCATCGGCCGGGGCAGCACGTTCCGCTTCGCGTTGCCCGCCAGCGCCGACGATGGATCGGCGGCCGCAACGACGAGCGAAAGCACGAAGGCGAACGGGGCGCGGCGCATTCTCATCGTCGAGGACAACGCCGACGGCCGCGAAAGCCTGGCGCTGCTGCTGCGTCTGCTCGGTCATCACGTTGTCGTCGCCGAGGACGGCCCTAGGGGCATCCAGGCCGCGCTGGCCGACAAACCGCAAATTGCCCTCATCGACATCGGCTTGCCCGGCTGCGACGGCTACGAGGTCGCGCGCCAGGTGCGCGCCGCGCTGCAAAAGGGCACGGTCTTGGTCGCCCTGACCGGCCACAGCCAGCCCGAAGACCGCCGCCGTGCCCTCGAAGCCGGCTTCGACACGCACCTTACCAAGCCGGTCGAGTTGGAAGCGTTGCAACAACTCCTCGGTCAATTGCCCAGCGCCTGAGCCTGGCTCAACCTTTTCTCCTCCCGCCGTGCCGACGTTTGGTATTGACTTTGCACTCGACACTCCTACTTTCCAACGAACCCCGCGCCGGCCGTGGTTCCGTTGAGGCAATTAGCCGGTAGGCGGATGGAAGACTATCATCATGACGCACCCCAACAATCCCGTGATCGGCGTGTTCACGGACCACGGCGGCGCCCAGCGCGCCGTGAAAGAGTTGCTCAACGCGGGATTCTCGGAAAACCAGGTCGGCGTTCTCGCGCCGCGCGTGGCCGAGTGGAAGAAGGAAACGGCCGCGAGCGAAAACGACACCCAATGGGAAGATGGCGCCCTTGCCGGCGGCGTGACCGGAGCGGGCGTTGGCGGCCTGTGGGCGTTGGGTATTGTCGCCGGTGTGTTGCCGGCGCTCGGCCCCGTGGTTGCTGGCGGCGTACTGGCGTCGGTCCTCGCCAGCGCCGCGAGTGGCGCCGCCGTCGGCAGTCTGCTCGGCGCACTCCTTGGCCTCGGCGTCAGCGAAGAGGATGCCCGTCATTACGAGGAAGAATTCAAGGCGGGGCGCACGCTGGTAACGGTGCGCGCGGAAGGACACTATGCCGACGCCGTTGCCGTGCTTCAGCGCTGCGGCGGATCGGTCCGAGCCGAGACAAACGTGCCGCGCGCCGTCGTATCGCCAATGGCCGGCAGTTATGCGACCGCCACGCCGATTCGGTCGCGGTAACGATTGCTTGGCGAGCGTGGTCGCGTAGGCGTCCCGAGTA
>JBBSES010000464.1:0-4183 GCA_038239465.1 Gemmatales bacterium | reverse complement strand
GGCGTCTCCCCCTGGCGGGCGATCTTGAGCAAACGCCAGCGTTCCGAGGGGTAGTAGACGACGTTGGCGGTCAACTTGGCTTCGGGCACGCTGCGGTTGTCGGCGATACGGACGCGGTATTGCACCTCGTCGTTTTCCTTGACCTTGCCGCCCAGCACGAAGTGGACCTTGCCGGTCGCCGAGCGAGTGCCGCGGCCCTCGAGCGCGATCGGCACGACTTGCGTGGCGCCCTTGTTGATCTTGTATTCGATCTCGGCGACGGCGATGCCGACGTCGTCGGAGAGTTGCACGGAGATATCGATGGGATCGAAGGGGTGAATGGTCTTCAAGGCGTCGTCGCCGCCGGACAGCTTGAGGATGACTGGCTTCTCGTCGGCTTTGACGGCGACGCTGCGGCCCTCGAGTTCGGTGGCGATACCGTGTTCGCCGGTCAGCACAACCTTGTACTCGCCGGAGTCCTTGAGCGGCAGGTCGGGCAGCGAGGCGCCCATGCGGTCAGCCGACAGGGTCAGGTCGTAGATCTTGGACGGCTGCTTGGGGTCTTCGGACTTCCAGGTCAGGGTCGCGGCCGTCGCCGGCGCGGTGAAGCGGAAGTCGTAGCGGGCATGGCCATATTGCAGTGCCGTCAGGTTCGCCAGTCCCTTGAGGGTCTGCTTCTGGATGGTGGCGGCGGCATAGGCGGGCGGTTCGACGGCGATGACCGGGCTATCGACGGCCAGTTCGACCGGGGCGACGGCCGTCACCTGATAGGTCGGGCTGATGACCGGACCGGCCTCGACGCGATAGGTGAAGCTCCCTTCCAGCTTTTCCAGCCGCAGGGAGAAGGCGTCGGCGCGATCCACCTGCATCGGCTTGCGCAGCGTCTGGCCGGCGCCGTCGGTGAGGACCAATGTGCTGGCGCGCGGCAGGAAGACGCCTTCGCCGTTGGGACGAACCTCGACGGTCAGCGTCAGCGGCCGACCCTTGGCGGCGTGGATGTCGCCCGGCGTGACGGCCAGGGCGTAACCGGCGCCCGGCGCCGTCACGGTCCAGGGAGCCAGGAAGCGTTGCCCCAGCTGGGCGGCTTCTTGCGGCCAGGTAACTGCCGGAATCGCGGCCAGGGCGAGGACGCCGAGCGCCGCTAGCCCCAGCTGCCCGGCGCGCTTGGCCGGGAACGCCTGGAAGAAATCGAGCCGCCCCGTTCTGGCTTCCGTGTCTTGCGCGAGCAAGGCGATGAGGGCCGTCGAACCGTGTGCGGCCGACGGATTGCCGGCAATTTCCACCGTGGTCGTCAGCCGTTCGCCGAGATCGGGATACTTCTCTTCGATGATGGCGGCGAGGGCTTCGGGGTCGAGGCGCTGGCTGAGCGGCACGAACAGCCCGAAGTAGGCGACGCCGAGGCCGAGAGCCGCCCAACCCGTTAGCAGGGCATAGCGGACGGCGTTCGGCAGTTCAAAACAGGCGTCGGCCGCGAGGGCGATGCCGCCGGTCAGTGCCAGCGTCAGCACGAGCAAGGCCACGCCCCGGACGGCCCGCAGTCCGCGAATGCGCCATGCGAGAGAGGCCAGTTTCGCGCGCAAGCTCGCGGGCAAGGCTTCGACGGTCGCCATCGTGAAATCCCTCAGGTCGGTAGGAGCGTGCCAGTGGGGTAGGCCGGGGACGATCTTTCGACGGACCTCGGCCGAGTAAGTTCCCGCTTTAAGGTTACACAGGAAGGAAATTAGGCAGGGCCGGTAGGGCCCACGGTGGGGAGAGTAGATGGAGTCTAAAGCAAGAGACGGGCGCGGGCAAGAGGTTATTTGAGAATTTGGCGGACAGTGGTTGCTGGGCGGAAAACGCTCGCGGGATCGATGTGGAAATGCGTCTACGGAACGGCGGCGGTCGATTTGGGCCGGTCTAGCTGGCTATTCTTGCCGCGTTCGCGTTCGCTGTTGCCGCAGCCGAGGGAAGTGAAGAGAAAAAGGAGGGCGATCAATGTGAGCCAGCAATTTTTCATACTGTGTGCCGCCAAAGCGTTAGCGAATAGAAATTCTCGTTCCCAAGCCGGAGACGCTTGGGAACGAGAATAATACCACACTTTATTCTACAGGCGCGACGTGGCGACTACCAACGCGAGGGGCCGGCCGCGCTATCGCGTGGCCGGCCCCCAGCGCCTTGCATGGCCAGCCAGGAAGGCCGGCTACGCGATTACATCTTCGTGTCAGGCTTGGTTTCGTTGGGGCCGGAAGCGGGCTTGGTGGGGGTGTTGGTGCTCCTCGGGGTCGAGGCCGGGCTGCCGCAGCCGATGCTGCTCAGGCCAACGATGCTGACGATCACGAGGCTCGCGATGATGTTCTTCACAGGTTCATCCTTTTGACAAAGCAGGGGTCGGAACGAAATCATTACCCGTTCGAGGGAACGCTTGAATCTCAGGCTTACTTCGGGGTTACTTCTTGATCTTGACGTCCATCGAGGTGCCGTCCGCCGGCACTTTCACGCCTTCCTTGGCCTTGAGCGTGACCTTCACCTTGCCGTCCTTCGCCTCCTTGGTGGCCTTGACCTTCGTCTTGGCGGTGGTTTCCTTGTCGGCCAGCTTCACGGTGGGAGGATCGACGGTGAAGCCGCTCTCCTTGTCCGCCTCGAAGACGACTTCGACATCCCCATCGGCGTTGTCGCGCTCGATGACCACGGTGCCTTCGACTTCCTCGCCCGCCTTCACTTCGACGAACTTGATTTCCTTGATGGTGACCGTGCCGCCCTTGGTGACGGCCGGATTGCTGCTGGGGGTCGGGCCGCCGGTGGGACCGGTCTTGCCGCCGGGGGTACCGCTGGCCTTCTTGGGAGTGGACGCGGAGGGGCTGCAACCGATACCGAAGGCGAGGAGGCCGATGGCGACGGCCAAGGAGAGAAGCTGACGCATGGGGAAAGGTCCTTTCGAGTAAACCACTGGCTGATGAACAGGGTGAGGGATCCCCGCGAAGGGGTCCGCCGGGGGTCACGATCAGGGATGCGCGTCGTCCGGGATTATTCCCGAAATTCCTCACAACCTGCTGAATCGCGCTTTCACCGAGGCTTCGCGGTTCAGTGCCGACGAGCTAGGTTTTAGGATGGCGTGGTCCGAGCGGCCAACGTAATTTGGGAAATTTCACGACGAATAAGGGAGGGGAACGGGCGACGCGGCCGTACTTTCAGTCAGTTCGCCCGCGAATATCGGGGAATAAAAGCCCCGCTTCCGCATCATGTTTTGCGCGAGGATGTCGCCATGGGATTGCCCGGCAGTCAATGGAATGTTCAAAAGCTGGTCGATGCGTTTTACGAGTCGCTGTACCGCTACGCCTATCGTCTGAGCGGCACGTCGGCCGACGCGGAAGACCTGACGCAAGAAGCCTTCTGCAAGGCCCAATTGCAGCTGGCTCAACTCCGCGATCCCGACCGCGCCAAGGCATGGCTTTTCAGCATATTGCGCAACGCCTACTTGCACCGCGAACGCTCGCGGCGCCAGCAGCGTCAGGTATCGCTCGACAGCGTCGGCGACCTGGCCGAGGCGCCGCCCGCGCCGCTGCCCGATATCGAGCCGGAGCGGCTGCAGGAGGCGATCGGCGAGCTACCCGAGGTTTTTCGGACGCCGTTGATCTTGTACTATTTCGAGGAATTCAGTTACCGCGACATCGCCGAACAGATGGAACTGCCGATCGGCACGGTGATGTCGCGGTTGGCGCGGGCCAAGGCCTATCTGCGCGCCCGGGTATTGAAGCCCGGTGTCGCGGCGGGTGCCGACGCCCCACGGAGGGCGACCGATGGATTGTAGAGACGCCCGCCTGCTGCTGCACTTCGCCCGGCCTCTCGCTCAGGAAATGGGCGAGGACGAGGCCGACAACCTCGCCAACCACCTGGGGCAATGCCCCGCGTGCGAGACGTTCGACCGGGAGGAACGCCGCCTCGACGATCCCATCGGCCAGGCCATGCGCGCCGTGCCGCTGCCGCCGGGCTTGCGCGATCGCCTCCTCGACAAACTGGCCCGCGAGCGCGATTCCTGGTATCGCCGTCGGCTGTTCAAGATCGGGCCGGCCGTGGCGGCCGCCATCGCGCTGATGCTGTTTGCCGGCAATTACTATCTGCGTCTGCCGCCGCCGGACGTCGATCTCGCCGCCCTGTACACGCGCGCCAACTTCTCGCTCGGTTCGCCGGCCGAGGTCGAGCAGTGGTTTCGGCAACAGGGCATCGT
>JBBSES010000463.1:0-4194 GCA_038239465.1 Gemmatales bacterium | reverse complement strand
CGCGACGGAAAGCGAAGATGGGGACATGCGACTCCTCCGTGAACCACCAAGGGCGTCCGGAAGAGATCGTAGGGCGTCCGGCTTGACGAAATCAAGCTCCCCGCAATAATTCAGGCGGGCTGTGATGCGTAGGCCCTGGGCTCTTTGCGGGATCTTCCGATTCCCTCAACAAGGCCCCCGTGAACCACGGCAAGGATCCGAGCAGGTCGCCCGAATCCATCTGCCGCCTGCCGTTCATGACATATAAGCGAGTACCTTGCTCGTAGGCAGCCAGCATTTGTTCATGGGCTAACAACCGATTTCTCTCTGATTCCAAGTGATGCCGCACCGCCTCATCGCGCGACTGGAGGATCAATACCATTGCCACCGCCGCCACCGCCGCGACGGCCAAAGCCGCCGCCATGCC
The DNA here is from genome assembly GCA_038239465.1 of Gemmatales bacterium. Lineage (GTDB taxonomy): Bacteria > Planctomycetota > Planctomycetia > Gemmatales > Gemmataceae > JBBSES01. Next base: position 3,788 of record JBBSES010000463.1, on the reverse strand, counting down.
GCCACGCATCAATCCCTGATGCCGCCGTGCCCACCGGCCGAGCCACGCGCTCCACGATTCACGATGGGCCGCGACCGGCTCATCGGCCAGCCAGTGTTCGATATCGTTGGCGAGGGCGCGGGCGGAGGGATAGCGGTCCTCGCGCTTCAGGGCCATCGCCTTACGGCAGACCGCGTCCAGGGCCGCGGGCACTTCGGCGTTTACTTGACGGGGAGAGGGGAATTCGCCGTGTCGCACCTTGGTTAGCACGGTCAGCACTTCGTGGTCGGTGAAGGCAGGTTGGCCGGTGAGCAGGCTGTAGAGCGTGGCGCCCAGGCTGTAGTTATCGGTCGCGGGGCCGATCTGGTCGAGACGGCCGGCCGCTTGCTCCGGGCTCATGTACTGCGGCGTGCCGATGGCGGCGCCGGCCATCGTCGTGTCGGTCGTGTCGCTGGCCGACCTTGGCCGCAAGCGGCTCTCGCCGGTGGTCTGCTTCGGCTGCGGCTGCTCCGAGGTCTTGGCGAGTCCCCAATCGACGACCAGAGTTTCGCCGTACTTGCCGAGCATGATGTTGGCCGGCTTTAAATCGCGGTGCAACACGCCCCGGCTGTGGGCGTATTCCATCGCGTCGCACACGGCCACGAAGCGCTGTAGGAGTTTACGCAGTTCCAGGGCGCGGGCCCCCGCGTCGCGGCTCTTCGAATCCTTGTGAAAGGCTTCGATCGCTTCCTTGAGGCTATCGCCGCGGATGAACCGCATGGCGTAGTAGGGCCGGCCGTCGGCGTATTGGCCCAGGCCGTAAACCGGCACGATGCCGGGATGTTCCAGGCCGCCAGTGATCTCGGCTTCGAGCAAAAAGCGGGCACGGCTATTCGGGTTGTCGGCGAGGTGTTCGAGAATTTCCTTGAGCGCGACCTGACGCTGCAATTCCTGGTCGAGGGCGACGAAGACCGCGCCCAAGCCTCCGTTGGCATGGGGCCGCAGGACCCGGAAACGGGGGCCGCTCGTGATGCCGCTGAGGGCGGCAGCGGCCGCGTCTCCCTCCTGAACGCGGGTGGCGTAGGGATCGTCGCCCTCGACGGGGAGTGGCCGGGTGGCGTACGGATCGTCGGACATGCGCAGGGGTCTCTGGCTCGCCAGGCGCGGGACGGTAGAAGTGGATTGATTCTAGGGGATGCGCCGGCCGGCCGCGAGCCATTCATTCGGGGAAAGAATGGGCTTACGTTTCGCGCGCTCGGCGCGAAACGTAAACCAAGCCATTCGCTTACTTCCCCTTCATGCACTCGATGAGGATACGCGCCGTCTCCGGGCGCATGATGCGCGGGTCGGGCAGTTCGCCCGCGTGCAGCTTGGCGCGCAGATCGCGGCCGCTGATGGAGACTTGCTTGTACCCCTTCGGCCCATAGGTATCGACGAGGCCGACGCGGTTCAACTCTTCGAAGAAGGCCGCGAAGCCGACCTTGACGGGTTGGATGAGCAGTTCGCCCTTGAGTTCGTCGAACTTGCGTTGGGCGGCCAGGCCGTCCCAGATATCCTTGCCGTCGTCGTAGGGGGCGTCGGCGTGCTTGCGGCCAATGACGATGTTCGTGAAGCCGAAGTTCTGCCGATAGATGCCGTGCATGATCGCCTCCTTCGGCCCGGCGTAGAACATCTTGATGTCCAGGCCGAGAAGGAGAATGCGATCGGTCGGATGGCAGCCGGTCTTATGCCAGAGTGCTTCGTCCTTGTCGCCTTCGCCCAGCGCCTTGTGGGTAATCAACGCCTCGTAGGTGCGCATGCGCGTGGCGGCGTCCACGTCGTCGCTTTTGGTCTCGCCGACGAGGGGGTTGAGTACGGCGCCGGAGAAGAAGCCGGCGCGAGTCAGTTCCTCCAGGCCGTGAATCAGCGCGTATTCGTGAGCGCGATGCAGCGGGTTGCGCGTCTGAAAGGCGACGACTTTCTGCCAGCCCTTCTCGTGGAACAGATGGCGCGTCTCGCGCGGCGACAGGAGGAATTGGCCATAGCCCGCCGGCTTGGTTTGCGGCAAGACGCGGACCTCGCCCCCCACCAACATTTCGCGCGGATCCTTCAGCGTCATTTGGCCGCCCGGATGATCGGTGCGCTCGGTGGCGTAGACGCTCTTCAGATAACGCGGCTTGTCCCAGGCATAGACGTCGTTGACCGCGAGGGTGCCGACGACTTCGTTCTTCTCGCTGACGAGGGCGACCGTCTCGCCCGGCTTGACGACCTTGGCTTCGGCGGCGTCGAGAGGGAAGGCGATGGGGATGGTCCAGGCGTAGGCCTTGCCGCCGTGGTTGAGGACCTCGCCATCGAGGACGCGGTCATACGTAGTCTTGTCCATCGGGCCGGTGAGCGGGCTGAGGCCGCCATCGCCCATGCGATAGAGGCTCGACAGGTCGGCGTCCTTGACGAGGACGCGCTTGAGGCTCGCGGCCCGGCCCTTGAAGTCGGCCGCTTCCGCCGCCGGCACGGCGCGATCGATCGGTTCGGTCAACCCGCCGTGCGGCGGGATCAAATCAGACGGCATTCGATACTCCTGGTCAGTGGTCCGTTGTCAGTGGTCCGTTGTAAGAAAGCGGGCCGTTCGCAGCCAAGCGATTTGGCTAAATTTGATAGGAAAGCGTGGTCCCGTGCTGCGTGCGACGCAAGAGGTCGGCGAGCGTGGCGGACTGCAGGACGCGCTGCTCGGCCTCCTGGATTTCGCGCCAGACGGCCGTGAGCGCCTGGCCGGCGGGCGAGCGGGCGGCCACCTTGACGGGCCGCATGGCCGTGCGGTCGGTGGCGTTGATGATGTGGGCCAGGGCGATTTCGTCGGGCGGACGGGCCAGCAGATAGCCGCCGTCCTTGCCGCGAACGCTCACGACCAGGCCGGCCCCTTTGAGTTGCAATAGGATTTGCACGAGAAAGCGCTGTTTCAGGTCATGGGCATCGGCCAGGCTTTGCACGCGCACGGGCAAACCGTTGGCATAGTTGGCCGCCAACTCGAACATGGCGAGGCAAGCATATTCGGTCTTGGCGGAAACGCGCATATCCTACTTCGCCTTTCGGGCCGCGCTCCCCGTTCCGCGCTCGTCAAATGCCGCTGCCTCCCTGGTGTTCGACCACGTGCAAGCCGCATTCCTTCTTGGCGGTCCCGGCCCAACGGCCGTCGCGTTCGTCGCCGTCGAGGGCCACGGGCCGCGTGCAGGGCCAGCAGCCGATGCTCGGGTAATTCTTGTCGTGCAGCGGGTTGTAAGGAATGTCGTGCTTGTGGATCAGCCCCCACACGTCTTTCTTGGTCCAGTGCAGCAGCGGGTTGACCTTCACCAGATGAAACTTGGCGTCCCATTGCACCACGCTCGCCGCCGCCCGGTGGACGGTCTGGTCGGCGCGGATGGCGCTGATCCAGGCATCGTGGCCGACCGCCGCCCGGCGCAGGGGCAACACCTTGCGATCGTGGCAGCACTGGTCGGGCCGATGGGTGTACAGCGGGCCGCCATGTTCCGCCTCGTACTCGGGCACCGTCAATTCCGGGCGGATGAACTCGACCGCGATGCCGTAGCGCTCCTTGAGCCGATCGCGCAACTCCAGCGTTTCCGGGAATTGATAGCCGGTTTCGAGGTTGAAGACATGCACCCCCGGTTCGATGGCCGCCAGCATGTGGATGAGGCAGCACCCTTCCGGGCCGAACGCGGTGCCCATCGTCAGCCGCGGATGGAAACGCTCGACGGCCCAGCGGAGGATTTCTTGCGGCGGCAGGCCATTCAGCTTTTGACTGGCCTGTTCGATCTCATCCGCGGAGAGTGGCGGCGTGTGCATGGCGTCTCCCT
>JBBSES010000462.1:0-4195 GCA_038239465.1 Gemmatales bacterium | reverse complement strand
TTATCGACCACGCGCATCGGCCGGCCGTCGCGGGTGCGGAAGTTCTTGGTGTGGTCGATGTCGAGTGCCTTGCAGACGGTGGCCATGAAATCGACGGCGCTCACGGGGCGCTCCTCGACGGTGCCGCCTTCCTTGTCGGTGCGGCCGACGGTCAGGCCCGCCTTGATGCCGGCGCCGGCCATCACGCTGGTCCAGGCGCGCGGGTAGTGGTCGCGGCCGCCCTGCTTGCCCACCGTTGGCGTCCGGCCAAAGTCGCCCATCCAGATGACCAGCGTAGTATCGAGCAGGCCGCGCTGTTTGAGGTCGGCGATCAGCCCCGCCATCGCCGGATCGAGTTCGCCGCACAGCGTCTTGATACGGCTCGCGTTGTCGCGGTGCGTGTCCCAGCCGTTTAAGGCCACTTCCACGAACGAGACGCCGTTTTCCACCAGACGGCGGGCGAGCAGGCAACCGTCGCCGAACTTGGAGCGGCCGTACATCTCGCGCGTGGCTGCCGATTCCTGGCTGATGTCGAACGCCTTGGCCTTTTCGGAGTGCATCAGCGCCGCAGCCCGTTGATAGGTCGCCTGATGCGCCTCGGCGCCGGCGATCCGCAGGCGATCGACGAAGCCCTTCTCCATCTCTTCGAGCAGTCCGGCGCGGCGATCGAAAGCGGTCATCGTATCGGACGCCTTCATGTTCTCGATCCCCTTGGCGGGGTCGGCCACTTCGACGGGGGCGTGCATCGGCCCGGCGTAGCCCGCGCCGAACGACTGGCCGCCGACCGAGACGAAATTCGGCAGCGGGTCTTCCAGGTTGCCGAGGAAGCGAGAGGCCACGGCGCCCATGCTCGGATGCACCACGCCGCCGACGCCTTCGCGGTATCCAGTGTGCAGGTAGTAGCGAGCGCGGCCGTGGCTGCCCTCGCTCGTGGACATGCCGCGCAGCAGGGCGATATCCTTGGCTACCTTTCCGACTCGCGGCAGCGCCTCGCACAGCTGGATGCCGGGCACGGCGGTCTGGATCGGCTTGAGCTCGCTGGTCTTGTTCTCGGGCTTGGGGTCGAAGGTGTCGATGTGGCTGGGTCCGCCCGACATGAACAGCAGGATGCAACTCTTGTGCTTCGGCTTGCCGGGCGATTCCTCGGCGGCGCGGGCGGCAAGGCGGTCGAGCCAGCCGGAAGCCGGGATGCCCAGAGCGCCGACGGCGGACAGTTTCAGCAGATCGCGGCGAGAGAGGTCGTTACGTCCGAACATATGTTTCTCCGTTGATGGAAACGTTTTGTTTACGTTTCGCGGTTCAATGATTGAACAAAAACTCGCCGCTATTCAGCAGCACCCAGAGGATATCTCGATAGGCCCGAGCGGCGTCCTTGTCCCCGGCGGCGTATTCCACCATGCGCTTTGTCTCGGCCTCGGTCGGCTTGCGCGACAGGGCCGTGATATACAGCCCCTCGACGATCTTCTCCGGTTCGCCGCCCGCTTTCATTAAACGCCCGACGGTCGTGGAAGTGTCGTTCATCTGCGGGGAATTCATCAGGCGCAGGGCTTGCGGGATGCCGTGCGTGTAGTCCTCGACCACGCCCACGTCGTCGTCAGCCTCGGCGTGGAAGAACTTGCGGAAGGCGTCGCGGGCGGTGTTGCCGCGCTTCTTCCCCTCGCCCTTGGTCTTGTCGGCGGCGGCGTGTCCCAGGGCGACGGCCAAGGAATCGTAGAGCATGTCGGCGCTCATGACCTTGACCGGCATACGGGCGTAGATGCGATCCTCATCCTTGTTGTCCTTGGTCGGCTTGCTGGCGCGCTGGTAGCTAGCGCTGTTGCAGATGCAGCGGATCAGGTGCTTTTGATCGAAGCCGGAGGCGGCGAATTCCTTGGCGAGAAGGTCGAGGAGTTGCGGATGACTCGGCTCGTTCTCGGGCCGCATGTCATCCACGGGATCGACGATGCCGCGGCCGAAGAAGTTGGCCCACAGTTTATTGACGGCGGCGCGGGCGAAAAAGGGGTTCTTCGGCGACGTGGCCCAGGCGGCGAACACGGGCCGCAGCGTCTTGCCGGGGAGCGCCGGTTCGGCGCCGCCCAGGAACTTGGCCTTCACCGTCTTGCCCTTGGTGTCGGGAATGATGATGGAGCCGGCCGGCGCTTTCGCTTCCGTGTTTTTCTTCATGCCTTTCATGGCCCCGCCTTCATGCAGTGAAGGGATGACGCCGGCCTTGGCGTCCTTCTTGGCCGCGTTCTCGGAATGGGTGGCGGTGAAGAAGGCCGCCGTGCTCCAGAAGTCGGTCTGCTTGATGGGCGTGAACGGGTGATTGTGGCATTCGGCGCATTCGAGTTTGACGCCGAGGAACAAGCGTGACGCGGCGGCCGTCACCTTGTTCGGTTCGGGCTGCCCCTTCTTGTCGCCGACGTTGGCGAAGTAGAAGACGGTCTGCGGGTTCTTGTCGCGCTCGCCTTCCGCGGTGAGGATGTCGGTGACGATCTTGTCCCAGCCGTGGTCGCGATTGAAGCTGTCGGCCAGCCATTCTTGCAGCTTCGGCGAGATGAGATAGCGATTGTCGTCGTCGGGCTTGACGATGCGGTGATACCAGATGGTGCCGAAATGTTCACCATATTCGTGGTCGGCGAGCAGGGCGTCGATCACCTTGGCGCGCTTGGCGGGGTCGCTGTCGGCGAGGAAAGCGACGGTCGCGTCGGCGCTCGGGATGCGGCCGGTGATATCGAGCGTGACGCGGCGCAGGAACTCGGCGTCATCGGCGAGGGGCGAGGCGGTGATCTTGTCGGCGGCGATGCGCTGGTCGATGATTTTGTCGATGGCAGCGGCCACCGGCTTGGGATCGCGCGGGGCCGGCACCGAGGATGGCGCCGCCCGTGACGGTTCGGAAACGAGACCCCACGCCGTCAGCAGGCCGGCGACGCCCAGGAATATTCGGGCCGCGATTCTCATCGGTTGATGCTCCTCGAGTTAAAGGTCGGCCGCTCACGGCTTCTTCCGCGCGGTGGCCTTTGGGTTTTTGGGTTGAATGTCCAGCGCTTTCCGCAGTTCCTTGCGCGAGATGTCCGGGTTGCGCTCCAGGAGTTCGACGAGTTTCTTCATGCGGCCCTCGTCGCGCAGGATGAGGTTTTCCAGGCGACGGCGGTTCTCGAAATCGAGGGCGCCGGAGGCCTGCGCCTTCTGGAAATGGCCGGCGACGCCCTGCTCGGCCACCAGGTTTTGCAGGTGGGCAAAGCGGTTGGCGGCCTTCATATCGCGGCGTTCGCTGGCGGTTTGCATGCGCTCCATCAGTTGATCGGCCAGGCCACTGAAGCGCTCGGCCGTCGCCACGGGATCATCGTGGGCGGCCAGCCAGGTACCGTTGTCGAGTAAGGTTTGCGCCAGCTCGCGCTCGGCGGCGGGCAACGGCGCCCGTTCGACTTCGTGCTTCAAAGCCGCCTGCTGGGTGGCGAAGATTTGCCCGCGTTCGGCCGGCGTCGATGCCTGCGATAGCTCGAGGTTCCAGTCCACCAGGCGCTCGATGAGGGCGGGTGATGCCTGCGCCTCGGGAGTCGGCGCCAGGAAGAAGAGCGAGAGGCCGACGACCGTCAAAACCGCGGCGGCGGCGATCCAGCGCGGCGGCGACCACCAGGGACGAGGCCGGGCGATCGGCATCCGCGACAGAAACGCGATACGCGCGGCGTCCGCTTCCGGGGCGAGCGGCAGCGAGCGATAGCGTTGCTCCAGCTGCGTTATTTCAGAGGCGAACGAAGCGCACGCCGCGCAGCCGGCGAGGTGGTCGGCGGTCGATCGATCCGGGCCGTCGGCGGACAGCAGCGCGTCGCGGGTTTCGTCGCAGGTCATGGCACCCTCGGTTCGAGGCTACAGCTTACCGGCCAAACGGCTCATCAACTTCACGCGGGCTTGCCGCATGTGCCAGCGGGCGGCGTCCTCGCGGATGCCCGCCATGTCGCCGATGTCGCGGAACGACAGCTCTTCGTGCGTCCGCAGGTGGAAGACCAGCCGCGTCAGTTCGGACAACTCGCCCAGGGCCGCCGCGAGCATTGCCTGTTGTTCGGCGCTTTCGAGAGAGACTTCGGGGCGGTCGTCGGGACCGGGCACGTCGTCGGGCAGCGGTTGTTGCCGCAAGCGTTTGCGGCGGCGTTGCTGATCATAAAAGGCGTTGACGGCGATGCGCAACAGCCACGGCCGCATGCTCGTATCGGCCTTAAACGTCTCGATGCGATTC
>JBBSES010000461.1:0-4198 GCA_038239465.1 Gemmatales bacterium | reverse complement strand
CTTCATCGACGCCGAGATCGATCGCGTTTTGCGGGAATACGATCTCAAGCCGGCGGGATCGGCCGACGACGCGGAGTTCTATCGCCGGCTCCATATCGACCTGTGCGGCGTCGTGCCCAATCCCGAGTCGGCCGCTGCTTTTCTAGACGACAAAGCGCCGGACAAGCGTGCCCGCGCCATCGACGCCCTCCTGGCCAGTCCCGACTACGCGGCGCATATGGCCAGTAAGTGGGAAGAACTGGTTTGGCCGATTGAGTTAGGCGTCAACGACAGGGCGCCGCGCAACCCCATGATGCTCTGGTTCGGCAAGCAGATCGAGGCCAATCGCCGCTGGGACGAGGTCGTCCACGATTTCATTGCCGACGTCGGCGACTTCGAGAAGCACCCCAACGCCTATTACCTGGTCAAGAACAACACGCTGTTGTCTCCCGAGGAACTGACCGCGCGCATGAGCCGCACGTTCCTCGGCGTGCAGCTCCAGTGCGCCCAGTGCCACGACCACAAGTTCGCCAGCTGGAAAATGCACGATTTCTGGGGCGTCGCGGCGTTCTACGGCCGGATTCGGCGGACGAAGGATGGCGTCGAGGAAAACGTGGCGCGCAAGCCGAGCATCGACGCGGCCAAGCTGCGCTTCCTGGGCGATAAGACGCCGGCCAAGCTCGACGCCAAGGAAGGATATCTGCCGAAGCTCGCCCAGTGGATGGTCGCTCCGAAGAATCCGTTTTTCGCCAAGGCGATGGTCAACCGCACCTGGGCACATTACTTTGGCCGCGGGCTGGTCAATCCCATCGACGACATGATCGAGACCAATTCGCCCAGCCATCCCGAATTGTTGGAGGAACTGGCGCGCCGTTTCATCGCCTCCAAGTACGACATGAAGGATTTGACGCGGGCCATCTGCCTGTCGCGGGCCTATCAGCGCACCAGCCGGGGCGTGGCGGCCAACGGCAAGGACGACACGTATCAGTTCGGCATGGCGCGCGGCCTGACGCCGGAACAGACGCTTCAGTCGCTCACGCGGATCTTTCGCATCAAGCCGGCGAATGGTTTTGACGAAAAGCAGCGGATAACGTTCGTCACGCAATCGATCTCGGCCGAGGAAGAGGATCGCCTGAGCTACCACGCCAACATTTCGTACCTGCTGCGCGTCATGAACATGCCCCTGTTCACCCAGGCGTTGGCCGCCACGGCCAAGCAGACGGCGGCTGGCAACCGTCCCGTCGGGCAGACGATCGAACACATGTACCTTTCGACACTCTCGCGCCGGCCGCGCCCCGAAGAGGTCGCTCGTCTCACGGCGACCGTCAAACGAGAAGGAGCGGAGAAAGCCTACGCCGCCCTGTGGTGGGCCTTGGTCAACTCGACCGAGTTCAGCGTCAATCATTGAGCGGCACCACCAATTTTCGCCCCCTGAGCGGGAGTGGTTTCACTCTGGCTCCCTTCCCCTTTAGGGGAGGGGAGCCAGAAAGAAGACGCTTCATTGGCCGCGCAGTTAGGAATAACCATCTTGCTACCAGGAGTTTCGATCATGACCGCTTCCCGTTGTCCTTATGCGATCACCCGTCGTCAGGCACTTCGCTATGCCGCGGCCGGCGTGATCGGCATCCCGAGCGTCCATTGGTTCGCCAACCTGGCGGCCGCGGCGGCCGCCCCTGCGGGCAAGTCGTGCCTCCTCCTGTGGCTCGGCGGCGGCTCGCCCCACACCGACACGTTCGACATGAAGCCGGACGCCGGAGAGGAGTATCGGGGCGAGTTCAAGCCGATCGCCAGTTCGTTGAAGGGGGCGCAAGTCTGCGAACTGCTGCCGGAGACGGCCAAGATCATGCACCACGCGGCCCTGATCCGTAGCATGAACACCGTCGAGGTGGATCACGATCGCGCTCGCCTGCACCTGCATACGGGGAAGCGGCCCATGGCGGGCGGTCCTCCCTTCCCGAGCATCGGCTCGATCGTCATGAAAGAGACCAACGGCTCCACCGGCGATTTTCCCGACTACCTGCTGTTCACGATCCTGGCCAATCGCGCCCCCCATCGGGCGGGCTACCTCGGCAGCCAGTACGAGCCGCTCGTCATCCAGAACCCCGACAAGGGACTGGAATTCGCCAAGGCCGCGGTGGACGAAAAACAGCACGCGACGCGCATGAACTTGCTGCGCGACCTGGAGGCGGACTTCGCTCAATCGCACCCGTCGGAGGTAAGCGTCGCCCGCGCCACCACGACCGCCAACGCCGCCAAGGTGATGACCTCGGCCAAGCTCAAGGCGTTCGATTTGACGAAGGAGCCGGCCGCGCTCCGCGAGGCGTATGGCAATCACTTCCTCGGCAAAAGTTGCTTGACCGCGCGGCGCCTGCTCGAGGGAGGCGCCCGCTTCGTCGAGGTCCTCATGGGCGGCTGGGACACGCACAAGGACAACTTCAACATCCTGAAGAAGACGCAGTGCCCGCAGCTGGATAGCGCGCTGCCCAGCCTCATCCGCGACTTGAAGGACCGAGGGCGCTTGGACGATACCCTGGTGGTCGTCATGGGCGAGTTTGGCCGCACTCCGAAGATCGACGACGGCGCCGGCCGAGGCCACTACGCCAAGGCGTGGAGCGCGCTCATGTTCGGCGGCGGCATCCGCGCCGGCCAAGTCATCGGCCGCACCGACAAGGTCGGCGCCACCGTCGAGGACCGCCCGATCGGCGCCGACGAGTACATGGCCACCATCTATCAACTGCTCGGCGTCGATTACACCAAGACGTACAAGCCGACGAGCGTCAATCGCCCGCTGGCGATTCTCGACAACCCGGAGCGGAAGGTCATCAAGGAAATTTTGCCGTGACGCGGACGGGCGGGGCAAGTCCCACCCGCCTTGTCCGAAAGAGAACCCGGCGATGGGCGTAGTAGACCGGCTACGCAAAAATTATGGGTTAAGCTCGTTTCCAAGCTCCGGCTTCGTCGCGCGGTAGCCATAAGGCCGCGTTTACTCATACGCGCCTCGAAGCCGGAGCTTCGAGGCTTGCGTTCCTAAGCCGGAGCTTGGGAACGAGATTTAGAATGGATACGGAGCCACCATTTGGGCGTAGCCGGCGTACTACGCCCTACTTACACCGCGGTCTTCGGCCCTGAAGGGGCCGTTCTGACAGCCCAGGCCGAAGGCCTGGGAATCGCGGCAACCCACCTCTTCGGCCCTGTAAGGGCCGTTCCCCGGCAACGCCCCGGCTTCCGAGAAAGACTCCTTCAAGGCCGAAGACAAGAGGGAAGCTTCCTATCATTAGCTTGATGGCTATAGGCGCGTAAGCCCCCCGAGCGTATGGTTCAGGGGCGATCAAGCCCCCGCGCGCCAAGAAGTTGCCTCGAAGGAGAACCTGCCGTGCCCGCCAAGCAAATCCTCTTGCTCGTCGGCGATTACGTGGAAGATTACGAAGTGATGGTGCCCTTCCAGACGCTGTTGACGGTCGGCCATGTCGTTCATGCCGTCTGTCCCGGCAAGCAAGCCGGCGACAAGGTTCGCACCGCCGTCCACGACTTCGAAGGCGACCAAACCTACAGCGAAAAGCGCGGCCACGACTTCGCCCTGAACGCCGCCTTCGACGACGTCCGCGCCGATGCCTACGATGCCCTCGTCATCCCCGGCGGGCGGGCGCCGGAATACCTGCGCCTCGATCCGCGCGTCCTCGCCGTGGTCCGCCATTTCGCGGAAACGAAGAAGCCCATCGCCGCCATTTGCCACGGCGCCCAGCTGCTTGCGGCGGCCGGCGTCCTGAAGGGCCGCGCCTGTTCCGCGTATCCGGCGGTTGGCCCCGAAGTGCGCTTGGCCGGCGGCGAATTCATCGATATCCCGGTGGATCAGGCGCACGTCGAGGGCAATCTCGTCAGCGCGCCGGCGTGGCCGGCGCATCCGCGGTGGATGGCGAAGTTCTTGCATCTGCTGGGCACGCGCATCGAGTTGTAGTCGGTGGTCCGTTATCTGTAGCAGTTGTGTTTTGGGCAACCGCGCAGCCAATGAAGCACTAAAAATTTACTCCAACGGGGTTGCATCACATAGCCCAGGGTTGCCGCGCAGCGGCTACCCTGGGTCACGAGGCCGTCTCAGCAACCAACGCTGAAAGCGTTGCATAAACAATGCAACCCCTGCGGGGTAGTACAGGTGGATGTCGCCATAACCCAGGGTAGCCGCTGCGCGGCAACCCTGGGCTATGTGATGCAACCCCGTTGG
>JBBSES010000460.1:0-4204 GCA_038239465.1 Gemmatales bacterium | reverse complement strand
GGCATCCTGTCGCGCAAGAGCGAACTGCGCGAGTTGCGCGGACAGCAGGCCGACCTCGACCGGCACATCGCCGAGGTCGAGCGCGACGTGATTGAATTGCGCGCGCGCGGCGCGACGATTGACGGCCGAGTGAGCGCCTTGCAGGAAGAGATCGACGTACTCGGCGCGCAGGCGACCGACCTGCGCGGCCGCATCGGCGAGTACAAGGAACGGCATTCCGGCCTCAATGAAGAAATCAACGTCAGCCGCGACGAGATGCGCAACGTCGAACAGGAAACGCGGCGCCACGAGGAAGCGTGGGAGCGCGCTCAGGTCCAGGCGGAAGCGGCCGATAAACAGGTGCAAGCCTTGCGCCTCCGCGTCGAGCAGGCCGAGCAAGAGATTCGCGATAAGGACCAAGCGCGGCAACAAAAACAACAAGAGAGCCAGGAAGCCCACGTCGCGCTGGGTCAAGTCGAAGAGCGATTGAAGGCGCTGACCGCGAAGCACCGCCAACTCGAGGCCGACCTGAGCCAGCGCCGGCAGGAAGAGCAGCAAGCACGCCAGCAGCTGACGGCCGCGCTGACGCGCCTCGAAGAAAGCCAGCGCGTCATGCTGCAAGCGTCGGCCGCGTTGGCCGTCTGGTACGTCGAGAAGGAAAACGCCGAGCGCCAGGTCGCCGGCCGAGTGGCCGAGCGCGACCGGCTGCGCGCGAGCCGCAATGCTCTCGCGGAGCGGCTAGCCCGATCGCAAACCGACTGGCGCGAACGGCAGCGCCAAGCCCACGAGCGCGAACTGCAAACCAGCGAGTTACGCCACCGCCGCGACGCCACTTCCGACCGGCTCCGCGACGACTATCGCATCGACCTGGCGGAGCTATACGCGGCACGGGCGAATGACGAAGCGGCAACACCCACGATCGACGTGGCCGCCACTACCCAGGAGATCGCCGATCTCAAGCGCAAGATCGACCGCCTGGGCAACGTCAATCTGGAAGCGCTGCAAGAGTTGGCCGAGTTGGAGCAGCGCAGCCTGACCTTGCAGACGCAGTTCGACGACCTGAACGCGGCGCAGCGCTCGCTGCAGGAAATCATCGGCAAGATCAACCACGATAGCCGCAAGCTGTTCGCCGACACCCTGGCCACGATCCGCACGCACTTCCAGGAGCTATTTCGCAAGCTGTTCGGCGGCGGCATGGCCGACATCGTCCTCGAAGACGAGGCCGACATTTTGGAGACCGGCATCGAGATCATCGCCCGGCCTCCCGGCAAGGAACTGCGCGGCATTTCCCTCATGAGCGGCGGCGAGAAGACGATGACGGCCGTCGCCCTGCTGCTGGCCATCTTCCGCAGCAAGCCGAGTCCGTTCTGCTTGCTCGACGAGGTGGACGCGGCCCTCGACGAGGCGAACATCGGCCGCTTCACGGCGGTGCTGCGCGATTTCCTCGACCTGTCGCAATTCATTCTGGTAACGCACTCGAAGAAGACGATGGCGTGCGCCGACGTTCTCTACGGCGTCACGATGCAGGAGTCGGGCATCAGCAAGCGCGTGGCCGTGCGCTTCGAGGACTGGCCCGACGACGAAACACCTACGCCCCAAAACGGGGTCGCGCCAAGCCCCGACCGCGACTTCGCCGGACGCTAATGGTTCGCGTTCCCGAGCGACTCCGCGCGTCGTTTCCGCTAAAATGCTCCTGTCGTTGACGCGCAGCCGCCCTCCCGCATTGGAAAGGACCAACCTTGCGCACCTCAACCGTTCTTGTCGCCGCGACCGTCTGCTTGCTCGTCCCTCTAGTTAGCCCCGCCGCCGACCCCGCGCCTTTGCTCGCCAAGATCAAGGCCGTCGGCACGGAAGGCAGCGGCAATGTCGAAGCCGCCAAGGCATGGCAGGAACTCGTGAAGCTCGGCCCCGGCGCCCTGATCGACACCTTGAGCGCATTCGACGACGCCGATCCGACGGCCGCCAACTGGCTGCGCTCGGCGGTCGAGACCATCGCCGATCGAGAAATCGCGGCGTCGCGGCCGTTGCCGACCGCCAAGCTCGAAGCCTGCGCCACCGATACGAAGCGCAACGGCGCCGCGCGGCGCCTCGCCTACGACTGGCTGACGCGCGTCGACGCCTCGGCGCCGAAACGTCTTTTGCCCACCATGATCGACGATCCGGCTCAAGAGTTGCGCCGCGACGCCGTCGCGGCGGCCCTGCAAGCGGCGCAAACGCTACTGGAAAAGGACGACAAGGAAGGCGCCACGGCGGCTTTGAAGAAACTGCTGGCCAGCGCTCGCGACCGCGATCAGGTGGACAAGATCGCCGAGCACTTAAAGAAGCTCGGCGCCCCGGTCGATCTGGCGGCGCACTACGGTTTCGTGCAGCGCTGGCTGGTCGCGCAGCCGTTCGACAACCGCGGCGGCAAGGGATTCGCCATCGCTTACCCGCCGGAAAAGGGGGTCGATCTCAACGCCACCTATGAAGGCAAGGAAGACGCCAAGGCGCGCTGGCAGGAAGTCGTCACCAAGGACCCTTACGGCGTGGTGGACATCAACAAGTCGCTGACCAAGCACATGGGCGCAGTGGCCTACGCATTCACGACCGTCGAGGCCGCCAAGGAGACGCCGGTGCAAATCCGCGTCGGCAGCAAGAACGCCGTCAAGATCTTCCTCAACGGCAAGCACCTCTTCTTCCGCGAGGAATACCACCACGGCATGTACATGGATCAGCACGTCGGCGTCGGCGTCCTCAAGCCGGGCCGCAACGAAATCCTGCTGAAAGTCTGCCAGAACGAACAGAAAGAGGACTGGGCACAATCGTGGTCGTTCCAACTGCGTCTGTGCGATGCCATCGGCGGCGCCGTGCCCTTCAAGGTGCTGGACGAGAAACCGGCCGAAACCCCCAAGAACAAGGAATAAGCCATGAAGCGCTATCTTGGATATGTGGGCGTCCTTATCATGGCGAGCACGGCGGCGGCTGGCGACTGGACGCAATTCCGCGGTCCCAACGGCGCCGGCCTCTCGAACGAGAAAGACCTGCCGACGAAATGGAGCGCGACCGAGGGGTTGCGATGGAAGGCTGAACTGCCCGGTCGCGGCCTGTCCACGCCGGTGGTCGCCAACGGCCGCGTCTACGTCACTTCGTGCAGCGGCTTCCAGCAGACGCGCTTGCACGTCCTCTGCTTCGACGCCGCCACCGGCAAGAAGCTCTGGGAGCGCCAGTTCGCGGCCACGGGCAGTACGTCGTGTCATCCAAAGACCAACATGGCGGCGCCGACCCCCGCGGCCGACGGCGAGCGCGTCTACGCGCTCTTCGCCACCTGCGACCTCGTCTGCCTCGACAGGGATGGCAACTTGCAGTGGTATCGCTCGCTCAACCGCGATTATCCCACGGTCAGCAACCAGGTCGGCATGGCCGCTTCGCCCGTCCTGTGGAAAGATCGTCTGATCGTCGCCCTCGAAAACGCGGGCGAATCGTTCGTCGCCGGCATCGATACCAAGACCGGCAAGAACGCCTGGAAGGTCGAACGCACGCGCGGCATCAACTGGGTGACGCCCGTCGTCACGACGGACGGCAAACGCGCCGAGGTGCTGATCCAATCGCCGGCCGAGTTGACGGCCTACGATCCCCTGGACGGCAAGAAGCGCTGGGCCTACGAGGGCAAGGGGCTGTCCACCATCCCCTCGCCGGTGGCCGCCGACGGCCTGATCTTCGTGCCCGGCGACGACTTGACGGCGATTGTGCCAGGCACGGAGACGGCGGCCCCCAAAGTGAAATGGACCTCCGCCAAGCTTAAGCTGGCCACCGCCTCGCCCTTGCTTTATCAAGGTAAGCTGTTCACGCTCAACAGCGTCGGCGTACTCAGCTGCGCCGACCCGGCCGATGGGAAGATACTCTGGACGGAACGGCTCAAGGGACCATTCTCCGCCTCGCCCGTGGCCGGCGACGGCAAGATCTATTGCGTCAACGAGGAGGGGACCACCTTCGTCGTCCAACCGGGGCAGGAGAAGGGGACCGTGCTGGAAAGCAACGCGCTCGGCGAAACGGTGCTCGGCTCCCCGGCCATCTCGGGCGGGGCCATCTTCTTGCGTTCGGATCAACACCTGTTTTGCGTGGGCGAGAAGAAGTAAAGAAAGCCCGGCGAGGGGGGGGGGGGGGGGGGCCCCCCGGGGTCGTGGTTAAATGCGACACCGGGGGGGCCCCCCCCCCCCCCCCCCCCCGCGAAAAGTAGTCGGCTGGT
>JBBSES010000459.1:0-4214 GCA_038239465.1 Gemmatales bacterium | reverse complement strand
TCGCCGAGCATTTATCACTGAATCGTCGGCCGTTCCTGATGGTCGTTGTTCTTGGCCCCGCCGTTAGCGATGGAGTTGCGCATATCGGTATCCGACATTAAATTGCGCATGTTGTAGTATTCCATCACCCCCAGGCGGCCGTCGCGGAACGCTTGCGAGATGGCCAGCGGCACCTCGGCTTCGGCCAGCACCACCTTGGCGCGGTTCTCTTCCACCAACGCACGCATCTCCTGCTCGCGGGCCACGGCGGCGGCGCGGCGCTGCTCGGCATTCGCTTGAGCGACGCGCAGATCGGTGGCCGCCTGGTCCGCTTGCAGTTTGGCGCCGATGTTCTCGCCCACGTCGATGTCGGCCACGTCGATGGAGACGATCTCGAACGCCGTCTGTGAATCGAGCGAATTCTTCAGCACGGCCTGGCTGATGATGTTCGGATTGGCCAGCACGTCGCGGTGGTCCTTGGCGCTGCCGATGGCCTTGACGATGCCCTCGCCGACACGGGCAATGATGGTCTCCTCGGTAGCGCCACCGACCAGGCGATCGAGCTTGGTTCGCACCGTCACGCGCGCCCGGGCGCGGAGTTGAATGCCGTTGTGGCAGACGCCGTCGAGCGTGGCCCGTCCCTTGGTGGGATCGGGGCAGTCGATGACCGTAGGGTTCACGCTCGTTTGCACGGCCTTGAGGATGTCGCGGCCGGCGAGGTCGATGGCCGCCGCCGTTCGCCAGGGTAGGTCCATGCCGGCCTTGTGGGCGGCGATCACGGCCGTCGCGGTCTTCGGCACGTTGCCGCGCGCCAGGTAATGGGCTTCGAGGTCTTCCGTCGTGATCTTCGTGCCAGCCTGCACGAGCGCGATCTTTTGCCGGACGATCATGGGGTAATCGACGTTGCGCAGCTTCATGCCGACGAGGTCGAGGATGCTGATTTTGGCGCCGGTCAACAGGCTTTGAATCCACAGGCGGATGAAGCTGAAGAAGACGACGACCATGAAGATGCCGAGCAAAAGCACGAACAGGCCGAGGACCAGCCAGAGGGGATTGGCGAGGAGAGAGTCTGCCCTCTGGGCGAAAAGCGCGGTGGCCATCATGAGAGTTCGATCCTTTCAGGATCAAGAGAAGTCGGTGTTTTCGAGGTCGTCGAGGCTCGGCCGTTCCGCCGCCCGGACGATGACGCGGCCCGCCTTGACGTCGATGCAGCGGACCCAGGTGTCGGGGTCGATCATCATGCCCTCGCTCATGACGTCGATGCGTCGGCCGTCGAAGGTGGCCACGCCCGAGGGCCGCAGGGACGATACCGTCTGCCCAAAGCGGCCACGCAATTGCTCCAGTTCGACGTTCACCGGCATCGTCGCTATCGTGGCGTCTTCGTCCGGCCCGCTCTTGATGAGGTGCCGGCCGATCGGCGACCTCTGCCACACCTGGAACGCGGCCACCAGGAACAGCGGCACGGCGATGAACACGCTTATAAGCGTCAGGAACCCCGTGGACGAATCGCCGTAGTAAAACGACAGCGACACGCCGACGATAATGGCGCCGATGCCCACGGCGAACAGGACGCCAAACGTCTGGAGAAACAACTCCGCCGCCAGCAGGATCATGCCCACGGCAATCAGCAACAGGGCCAGCGGCACGGCATTATCCATAATTGTCAGTGGTCGGTTGTTAGTGGTCGGTTGTCACTGGTGTTGTATTCGCCACTGACAACGGACCACTGACAACGGACTACTACACCTCCTTGACCACGATGCGATTTCCCTCGATTTCGATGACCTGGACGCGCGCTCCCGGCTCGACGTAGCTACCCTCGGCGACCACGTCGATGAAGTCGTCGCCGAAGCGGACCATGCCGGCCGGCCGCAGCGTCGTCGCCGTCACGCCGATGGCGCCGAGCAACGAGGCGAAACGGGCGGCGTCGGCGGAGACCACGTCGTGCGCCGGGTAGTCGCCGCGCTCGCCGGGCGGCACGAGGACCAGGCGATTGGCATACGGAATATTCGGCAGATAGCGCGCCAGGAAGACGGCGGCGACGATGGATGCCAGAAGGCCGCCGCCGAAGCGGCCGAGGACGGTGGCGCTGGCGATCCACTCGCTTTCGGTGCGTGGCCAACGTTCGAGAGTGGCCAGCCCGAGGCCGATCAGGAGCATGACGACGCCGCTGACGCCCAGTACCGCCATGCCCGGCGTCACGAAGATTTCCAACGCGATTAGCACGATGCCCAGGACGAAGAGCAACACGGCGAGCCAGAGGAAGGCCAGCTGCGAATGTGCCCAGAAGAACAAGATGAACGACAGCGCCGCGATGACGCCGGGCAAGCCGACACCGGGCAGCTTGAGTTCGAGGATCAGGCAAGTGATGCCGACGGCGACGAGGAGGAACTCCATGATCGGCAGGCGCAGGAACGCGGCCAGGTCGTCGAGCCAGTCGGCGCCGGCGCGGCGCACCTTGTCCGGCTGCAGCCCATAGCGGCCGTAGAGTTGATCGAGCGAATCGACCTCGCCGCGGCTAAAGCCCAGCTCCTGGGCGCGCGGTCCGTCGAGGACGAGCAGCTGGCCCTTCGGCTTGATGACCTCGGGATTCCACTTGTTCGGACCCGCGCGGTCGGCGGCGATATCGTCCTCGGTTTCCGTCACTTTCAGAAAGCGCCGTTCGCTCGGATTGGCCTTGGCTCGCCCGAGGAAGAGGGTCATGTCGCGGTCCACCATCGCCCGCGCCGGCAGCGACGGATAGGCGCGTTCTTGCGCGAAGCCTTCCAGAGCGCGGGCCAGCGTGTCGGCGTTGGGCCGATTTTGCAGATAGGCTTCGTAATCGCCCAGCTTGGCCCCGCGACGCATGACGATCTCGCTGCAGCCCAGCGCCAGGAAGACGGCGTGGTCGCGCGCCAGGTCGGTGACGTAGGCGACCGTCATCACCGGATAGCGGCCCGTGGTGTCCTTCAAAGTGCGGAAGAACTCGCCGAGGTCGCGGGCCACCACGGGATCGCCACCGGCGCATTCCAGCTGCACGACTACCAGGTTGGCCCCGAGGCCGACGGCGCGGGTGACGCGACGGCGAATCGTTTCTTCCAGGGCACGCGTCAGAGGACCGCGGATTTCCAACTGCCAGGCGACCGGCGTGCGTCCCTCCAGCGGGTCTTCGCGCAGGCTGGCGTCGGGCATGTCGTAGGCTTGGGCCACGTCCTGGCGCGTGTCGAGGCGATGCGGCCGCAGGCCGAACTTCTGCGCCTCGGCCATCGTGTAAAAGCCGGCCGTCCCGGCGGGGAGTACCGGATCGTCGTTCACGGCGGCCATGTCGGCTTGCTTGCGCAGACGGCGGTCGATGAACCACGGGCTGCCGTCGTTGCGCCGGCCCTGCAGCACGTCGAGGTTGCGGTCGAGCATCTTCAGGACCACGGCGGCGGGACGGCCGCGCGCCTTGGCCATTTCGTCGTACATGTAGACGAGGCGTTCCTTGTAGAACGATTCGGCGTCCGCCGGCAGCTTGTCGTCGCCCTCCGTGCGGACGTTGCCGATGCGGCAGTCGCCGCTCATGGCCAACTCTTGACAGGCTAGGATGGGCAAGACGGTGTGCCGCGTCGCGTCCTTGTGGACGTAGGCGACCGTCATGACGCCGTTGAGCTTCTGGATGGTATCGGCGAGCGACAGGCAGGAGGCGAACTGATCGCTGGCCGCCGCCTGGTTGTCGGGGTTGAAGTCGAAGACGATCTTGAGTCGGCCGCGCTGTCCCGCCTTCTTCCAGCGCTCGACCGCCGCCGACGTGACCGCCTTGACGCGGTTGAATTCCTGAT
Organism: Gemmatales bacterium; assembly: GCA_038239465.1. Classification (GTDB taxonomy): domain Bacteria; phylum Planctomycetota; class Planctomycetia; order Gemmatales; family Gemmataceae; genus JBBSES01. Next base: position 435 of record JBBSES010000459.1, on the reverse strand, counting down.
CGGTGATCGGATTGCGCACGGTGACGAAGAGGCTTTCCTCGGCGGTCTTGTCGTCGGCGCGCGTCGGGGCGGGGGCGTAGAGTGACAAACTCCCGACCAGGGCCAGAAGCCAGGACGACCGGAAGCCCCTCGGCGCGGGATGGATTCTCACGGATGCGACCATGCGCTCACCTTCCTGAACCAGGCCCGTTCGCCCGCCCCGCCCGGTATGAGCGGGGCGTCGCGTTGTCGGGAGAAGCAGGCAAGGGGGAGGCGTCTCGCCCCGAGCGGTGGGCCGCGCGGCCGAGTGCCACCCCAGGTATTATACGGAGGGCCGGAAATGAGTGTCAAAATCATTGGCGACGGAGGACGCTTCCTCCTCACCAGTGATTCGGCGTCGGGCGCGCGAGATTTGGGGGCGATGGGGAAAGCACGGCGAGCCGAGGGGCGTAAGCC
>JBBSES010000458.1:0-4223 GCA_038239465.1 Gemmatales bacterium | reverse complement strand
TGCGGTCGGCCTGGAACTGGGTCAAAATCTGCTGGTTGACCAGACTTTCGGCCAACGCCGGCGGTTCGGCGCGCGGATGTTTCTTGAGGAACTCACCCACGACCTGATCGAGTTGGCCGCGGTCGATCAAATTGCTGCGACGCAAGTCCCAAACGAACCATTCGCAGGCCCCGAGGTCAGTGGTCGCCATGACTGCGGCATCCTTCTTATTGGAAAGTCCAGCCTATCCCGTCGCCCCACGCTATGAATAACGCGGAGCGGGAATCACGGGCGCGAGGTCATCATGGATTCCGGGACTGCAACCGGCGCACGCGGCCTTAATTTCCTATCATGGAACAGGAAAGCGCCAGTGTCAACCTCCAAACCCATTCCCTCGCCTAAGCTTCTGATTTAAGGGGTAATGGTGGAAGTCTAGCAAGAAACTGGCGAAATGCCAGAAAAAATTGGTCGGTTCGCAATTGGCACAGGGCGGTTTGATGTTTCAAGCTGCGGCAAACCGAGAAGCTTGAGGGCTTGGGAAAGGCAATTTCCCAAGGTTCGTATGGCGGAAGCAACGTTTGGCGCCCCGATACCGCTCACGACAGGCAGGATACTGTTGCGCAACGCCGCCATCACGTGCGGCGCCGCATCCTTGTGTATCCGACTGGCGTCCTCTCCCATCGTCACGTCGCGCCGGTAATGCAGTTGGTTCTCGATGCTCCAGTGCCCCCGATTCAGTTCCAGCAAACGTCGCGCGTCCGCTCGGTCCGGACTGAGGCTGGTTATTCCGTGGACCACTTCCACCGTCTTCTCGCCGTTGATCGTCCGCTCGCGCTGCAACGTGAATCCCTGCTTCGACTCCGCCCAGTCCTGCTGCTTCGTCAGGATCGTCGTTGTCCTTAGTGTCCGCTTTTCGGTGCGCCCGTGCGCCTTGTCGGTCGTCATCGCCACCTCCGCCGACGGCAGCGCCACCGGCATGTCTTCAGGGGGAAAAAGCGGCGCTTCGCCGCCGGGCTTGCTCCTGGTAGGCGAGTCCTGCCTCTCTGTCGATCACCAGCGACGGCTGGTTGTCTTTGACCGTGAAGACGTAGTCGCCGCCGGCCTCGACGATCTTCTGGCAAACGTCGCGTTGGCAGAACATGGCGTCGCCGGTGATGATGTTTGAAGGGTCTTGCCGTCCAGGGCTATTGGTATGGCTTGGCTCCGCGCCAGACGATTGACCATCCACCGGGATAAAGCGCCCTCGAAGGCGTGTACGTCGAGGAGGCGAAAGAGCGTGGAGAAAGTGGACTTGGCGGGGGTCTTGCCGCGTTTGAAGCCGATCAAGAATGCGAGGGCGGAGCCCTTCTCGCGGCCGAACTGACTGATGGCCTGGTAGATCTGAGCTCCCGAGAGCATGGCAAGGACGGCGAGAGAGAGGATGGCCGTCAGGGGGGGGCCGTTGGCCATGACGCGAGCGAGGATCGGGTATCTGGGCGATCACATCGAGCAGGGAAAGTGGGGCAGACATCCAAGGGGCCTCCTTGCCTTAAAATCACCCTGCCCCGTTTACCATTTCCCCCCCTTCTCACCAACGTCAAACTTCAAACCGCCCTGGGTCAGTGGCGAGAAGGATGATTCCCGACGCGCTTCCGCTTCTTCCTTTCTCGCCACTCGCCACTTTTCTTGAAACCGCTTTCGTCCTCGCGGTACTTACCTGCGATGAAGCCGTTTCTTTCTTTGAATCGCCTTGGACTCGCGTCGATCCGAGGCGGATGAAAACGAGCAATTGGATGGGGAGCGGGGGCCGTAAGCCCCCTGAGAGTATACGCTCAGGCGGCTTACGCCCCCCGCTCGCCAGGATACATGCAATAACGCATGGAGACGACGCCGACGGAAATGGATTTGTCCTGGCGCCGCACGCCAGACGCCTTCGCGGCGCTGGCTCAGCGCTATTACCGTCCGGTGTGCGCCTTCGTCCTCAAGCGCGTCGGCGAACCGGGTTTGGTGGAAGATTTGACGCAGGAAACCTTCCTAGAAGCGTATCGGGCGCTGCGCGCCGGAACGGTGCCGACACATATGGCGTCGTGGCTGTTCGGTATCGCCCACAACCGTTGTGGCAAGTGGTTGCGCCGCCGCCAGCCGCGTTTGTTCCCCGCCACGGAGCCGCCGGACATGACCGCCGTTTTGCCCGATAGCGCCGCCGAGGAAAGCGAGGAACACGAGCGCCGCCTTGCCAACTTGCAAGCGGGGTTGCAGGGACTGTCCGAGGAGACGCGCGAGTTGATCCGCATGAAGCACCAGCAAGGGCAGACGTGCGAACAAATCGCACGGGCAATGGGGCGGCCCGTCGGCACGGTCAAGAGCCAGCTGGCGCGGGCTTACCAAACGTTGCGATTGAACATGAGCCGCCTCTCGGGAGGGGCCGAGCGATGAACTGCCACGCCGCCGCCGATCACCTGGAACTCTATGCCGCGAGTGAATGTCCGCCGGACCTGGTGCCCGCGCTGGAAGCGCATTTGGCCGCTTGTCCCGCCTGTCGAGGGGCCGTCGCCGAAACTCGGCAGTTGATGGGCCTCCTCGATCTGCATTGGCAGGAGGGCGAGCGGCTGCGACGGCTGCACCGGCGCATCGCGGCGGACGAGCGCCGTCGGTCGCGCCTTCGCCTGTGGGCCGCGGCGGCAACCCTGCTTTTCGCCGTCGGCCTGGGAGCGTGGCTGCTGTCCGGGCCGGGCGGCCCGGGAATAAGCCCCATCGGCCAACGTCCGCCGCGCGATCCCGTTCCGATTGTCCTCTCCGGCGTGAGCGTCGTCTGGGCCGCGCCCGGCTCCCAATGGAAGGCGCTGGCGGCGCGCAAAATTGAACTCAAGGCTGGCGAAATCTGGCTGCGCGCGGCGGCCGGCGCCGCCCCTCTGGAAATAGTCACGCCGACGGCCGTCGTCACGGCGCCGCGCGGCGAACTCACGATCGACGTTCGTTCCCCCCCTGGTGAAGGAGACCCCAAGATGCGTATGAAGTCCCTGGTAACGGTCAGCGTGCTGAGCGGCCTGGTAGCCCTCGGCAACGGCCTTGGCAGCGCGGAAGGCACGCGCGGCGATGTACTCGCCGCCGCGGAAAACGCCGCTCCGACCCGGCAAACGGAAGGATTGGCCCGTCGTTTCGGCCAATATTACGAGCCGGTCAAGACGGCCGCCAAGCCGCGCATTCCCGCCTATGGTTTGCCTCTGGATCTCGACAAGGTGGCCAACTACGACGCCGCCGCCAAGGCGCTGCGCCTGCCCGCCGACGAAGCCTCTCTCAAGAAGAATGGCTTCATCGTCCTGCCCGGCGCCGGCAACGAGGATATCGTCGCTCCCTATAAGGACCTCTTCAAGCTGGAGGTGCCGATCTTCGTCACCACCGATACGGTGCTGCACCTATATCACATCCAGTTCGACGAGACCCTGCGCGAGATCGAGGAGCGCGAGTTCTACCCCGACATGCTGGCCCTGACGCAGGCGCTGATTTCCCAGCTGGAAGCGGCCAAGACGGACGGCGATGATGCTCGCGCCGCTCGGACCAAGGCGTTGACCTACCTGGCCGTGGGGCTTAAGGCGCTCGACCCGAAGGCGGCGCTGCCGGCCGGCGTGGACGCCAAGGACGTGGACGCGGTGTTGGAACGGGCCGGCAAGCACGAAGGATTCTGGCCGAACCCAGCGACCGCTCACGACCAATGGCCGCTGTTCCGTTATAGCGAGGACTTCTCGCAGTACGTGCCGCGCGGCCATTACACCCGCAGCGAGGCGTTGAAAAAATACTTCGTCGGCATGATGTGGTTTGGCCGCATGACTTTTCTCTTGAAGGGCGATACCTCGCACGGGCCGAGTACCGATCAGCCGGCGCTGGTGTCGGTCGCCGAGGCCGATCAGCAAACCCTGGCCGCCGCTCTGTTGACGAAGGCGATCGCCCAGGCCGAATTGACGGACAAGCGCAAGGCGCGCGATGTGTGGGAGCGCATCTACGCGGTGACGAGCTTCTACGTCGGCCTGGCCGACGACCTTGGGCTGGCCGAGTATCAGGCGGCGCTGACGAAAGTGTGCGGCAGCGCCCTCGACCTCGGCAAACTGGCCGACGGCAAGCAGCTGCTGGCGTTGCGGGCCGAACTCGCCAAGCATCAGCCGCCGGCCATCTACAGCGGCACCGGGGCGCAGATGACTTTCGACCCCAACGCCGGCCCGGAAGCGCTGGTCACGGCGCTCGACAAGACCACCGGCTTTCGCCTTATG
>JBBSES010000457.1:0-4234 GCA_038239465.1 Gemmatales bacterium | reverse complement strand
TTCTCCTTGGGATCGTCGAAGATCTGCGCGGTCGGGCCATACTCGACGAGATAGCCGGTGCGGCCGCCCTCGGAGGTATCGACGTAGAGGAAGCCGGTCTCGTCGGCGACGCGCTTGGCCTGCTGGAGATTGTGCGTCACGGTGACGATGGTAAAGCGCTTCTTGAGTTCGAGCATCAGTTCCTCGACCTTGCGCGTGGCGACGGGGTCGAGGGCGGAACACGGCTCGTCCATCAGCAACACTTCCGGCTCGGTGGCGATGGCGCGGGCGATGCACAGGCGCTGCTGCTGGCCGCCAGACAGGGCCAGGCCGCTCTGCTGCAGCTTGTCCTTGACCTCGTCCCACAGGGCGGCCGAGCGCAGGGCCTGCTCCACTTTCTCGTGAATGTTGCCCTTGTAGCCGTTGAGCTTCAGGCCGAACGACACGTTCTTCTGGATGGTCATGGCGAACGGGTTGGGCTGCTGGAAGACCATGCCGATGTGCCGGCGGACGGCGACGGGGTCCACTTTCTTGTCGTAGACGTCCTTGCCGCGGAAGGTGATCTGGCCGTCGAAGCGGAAGCCGCGCACCAGATCGTTCATGCGGTTGATCGAGCGCAGCACGGTGCTTTTGCCGCAGCCGGACGGCCCGATGAAGGCGGTGATCTTGTTGCGCTGGATGGCGAGGTTGGTATCGCGGACGGCCTTGAACTTGCCGTAGTACAGTTCCTTGAGCTTCACGTCCACGATGGTCTGGTGGTGGCCATTGGCCGCGTGGTCGTGGTGCGGCGCCGGCGCGGTCGCCGTCACGCCTTCGTGAGCATGGGGGTGATCGGACATGGCAGCACCTTACTTGATGGTGGTTCGGTGGAGGTAATACTGCGCCACGATATTCAGCCCGAGCACGATCAGCACCAGAACGAGCGAGGCCGCCCAGGCGATCTCGATCTGATTCGGGAAGGGCTGTTGCGAAAAATCGTAGATGAGGACGGCCAAGGACGCCGACGGCTCGAAGAGGCGACGAATCCAGTATTCGCTGAACAAGGCAGTAAAGAGCAGGGGAGCGGTTTCGCCGGCGGCGCGGGCGACGGCCAGCATCACGCCGGTGAGAATGCCGGGCCGGGCCGTGGGCAGAATGATACTCAGGACGGCTTGCGTCTTCGTGCAACCCATGCCCAGGGCGGCCTCGCGCATCTTGTTCGGCACCATGCGGACGGCGTCCTCGGCCGTCAGGATGACCGTGGGCAGCATGAGAATCGACAGGGCGATGCCGCCGGCCAGCGCCGAGGGCGTTTTCATGACCGCGACCATGACGCCATAGATGAACACGCCGGCGAGGATCGAGGGCAAGCCGGTCAAGACCTTGGCGGCGAAACGAACGATATTGGAAGTCCGCGTGTCCGGCCCGAACTCGGCGAGGTAGATGCCGCCGAGAATGCCAAAGGGCACGCTGATGCAGCTGGCGATGAACACCATGAGAATGGTGCCGACGAGGGCGTTGCCGATGCCGCCATCGCCACCGGGTTCCATTTGGGCCGGAGGGGGCAGCTGGGTGAACAGGTTGATGCCGAAGCGCTGGATGCCGCGAAAGATCAGCATGACGAGGACGGAGAATAGCGGGACCATGGCGATCACGGTCATGACGATGGCCAGCCACGACATGGCGGCGTTGAACAGCGTGCGCGGGTGGCGCAGGTTGTGTTCCAACTCGCCCATGTCGATATCGGGCGCTTCGAGCGAACGGCTGGGGGCCGCGGTACTCATTAGCGGCTTCCTTTCGAATCGACGGCCGTGCGCTGGATGATCCAGGTGCCGGCGATATTGACCAGGAGGGTGATGACCAGCAGCACGAGGGCGGCGTACATCAGGGCGTTGATCTCGACGGTGCCCGCCTCGGGGAATTTATTGGCGATCAGCGACGCCAGGGTATTGCCGGGCGCGAACAGCGACCACGTCACGTTCGGCGAGTTGCCGACGAGCATGGCGAGCGCCATCGTCTCGCCGAGCGCCCGGCCGAAGGCGAGGATGACGGAGCCGAAGATGCCGCGCGACGCCGTCGGCAGGATGACGCCGAGGATGGTTTCCCACTTGGTCGCCCCAAGGCCGTAGGCGGCTTCGCGGATGCGCGGATGGACGGAGCCGATGGAGTCGCGGGAGATAGCGGTGATGGTCGGCAGCACCATGATGGCCAGCACCAGGGCGGCCGGCATCATGCCCGGCCCGCTGAGGCGCGTGCCGAACAACGGAATCCAACCAAGGTGGTCGTGCAGCCAGTTGGCCGGCGGTCGCAACAGCGGGATGACCACGAAAATGCCCCAGAGGCCATAGACGACGCTGGGGATGGCGGCTAATAGTTCGATGACGTTCTTGAGGAACACCTCGGCGGCCGGCGGCACGAAATCCTGCGTCAAGACGATGGCCACCATGACGCCGAAGATCGTCGCCAGACCCACGCCCAGGGCGGAACTATAGAGCGTGCCGGCGATTTCCGGCAGGACGCCGAACGTGTTCTTGCCCGCGTCCCATTTGCTGGTGTAGAGAAATTCGATTCCCTGCGTCCGCACGGCACCCCAGGCGCTCCAGGCGATGCCGCCAATGATCAGCACGACCAGCGCGATGGTGCCCCAGGCGAATCCGAAGCAGATGCCGCGAAAGACTTGGTCGGTCTTCACTTCGACATCGGTCGGCGGCCGGGATAAGCCATCGTGTACGTGAGGCTCGGCCGGTGTCTCCAGCTGGCTCATAAAAGGGTCTACCTCGAGGGTGTAGGCTCAAGAGTTCCATTCGATGCGGCGAGCCCGATCATCGGGGCGAGCCCGGTCCCGTAAGGGCCAGGAGTAAGTCTCGCGCTCCTGGCCCTTACGGAACCAGGCTTGCCCAATCACTTGTTGATTTCCTTGATCGCCTCGACGGCTAATTCGCGTACCTTGTCGGGCAACGGTAGGTAGCCAAGCTTTTCGCTATATTGCTGCCCGCCATCGGTCGCCAGGCAAAAACGCAGCACCTTCTTCAACTCCTCGGCCTGCTTGGCGTCGTCGTATTTCTTGAAAGTCATCATCCAGGTATAGGTGACGATGGGATACGCTTCCTTGGCCTTGGGATTGCGTACCCACATGACGGGATAGTCGCTCAGCTTGCCTTCCGCCAGCGCGGCCACGCCGCTTTCCTTGCTCGGCGCGACGAACTGCTTGGCGGCATTCTGCAGCTGGGCCATCGGTATCTTCAACAACTCGGCGAACCCCGTTTCCAGGTAGCCGACCGCGCCGGGCGTCTGCTGAATGAGCGCCGCCACGCCGGCGTTGCCCTTGCCGCCGATGCCCACCGGCCACTCGACCGACTTGCCGGCGCCGGGTTTTTTTTTCCACTCGGCGCTGACCTCGGCCAGGTGGTTGGTGAACACGTAAGTCGTGCCGCTGCCGTCGGCGCGGCGCACTACCGTGACCGGAAGATCCGGCAACGCGACGTCGGGATTCGCGGCCGCGATGGCGGGGTCGTTCCAGTGGGTGATCTTGCCCAGGAAAAGATCGACGTACACCGGAGCGGTCAGTTTCAAATGCACGTCCTCCGGTACTCCGGGGACGTTATAGGCAATGGCGATGCTGCCCGCCGTCATCGGCAGCAGCAGCACGCCGCGGCCCGGATTCGCCTTTTCCGCCTCTTCGATCTCCTTCTTCGACATGGCAGCGTCGCTGCCGCCGAACTGCAACTCGCCGGCCGCGAATCGGCGAATGCCGGCCCCGCTGCCGATGGCCTGGTAGTTGACGCGCACCGACGGGTTCGCCTTGTAGTATTCGAGGAACCAACGCTTGTAGAGCGGCGCCGGAAAGGTAGCCCCCGCTCCTTGAATATCCACCGCGTTGGGGTCGCTGCACGAGATCGACGAGCAGCAGCAGAGGGCGGCGACGGCGTAGAGAAACCAACGGCGGTCGAGCATGGTGAGGCCTCCAGAATGCCACGGAAGCGCGGCAGGGTTAATCTGGAAAGCGCCCCCGGAACATTCAAGCGCCGCCCGGCATATTCACGCAATGCTCATCAAATCTACGCAATTCATTCGTGGGAAGCGGAGGATTGTGAGGAGGCGATGTAGGGAAGGGGCCAGCTGAGAATTGTTTACGTTTCGCGTGTTCCGCGCTCATTGAGCGTTGGGACAAAATGAGGACGACGAGCGGCGGGGGGGGTTGGGGGGCCGGGCCCCCCGCGGGCGGGGGCAGCCCGGGGGGCCGCCCCCCCCCCGCCGGCACAACTCTCACCGCCAC
>JBBSES010000456.1:0-4242 GCA_038239465.1 Gemmatales bacterium | reverse complement strand
GCGGAGGGCTCTTGGGCGTATAAATGGCCCCCCCCGCCGCCACCCACAGCCCCGCCGCGGCCCACGTCCCCCCCCCCCCCCCCGCCGCCGTAATCGCCGCCCCCGCCGCCGGTATCGCCGCCGCCGTAATCGCCGCCTCCGCCATTGCCGCCACCGCTGTCGCCGTAGTCGCCGCCGGTGCCGGAATAGCCAGTGTCGGGCGCGCTAGTGCCGCCGCTCTGGCCGCCGTAGTCGCCGCCGCCGGTAGAGCCGCCGCCTCCACCGCCCATCATTCCGCCGCCGCCGCCCATCGAGTCGCCGCGGAAGAAGCGATCGTACATCCAGCTACCGGCCGCGGCGCCGAAGAGGCCACCCGCCAGGCTCGTCAGGAAACCCCCGCCACCTCCCCCGCCGCCCATCATGCCGCCGCCTCCGCCGTAGCCCCCACCCCCCACCATGCCAGGGCCGCCGGGGCCATAGCCCTGTTGCTGTCGGCCGGCGCCGGTGATGGCCCTGAAAAGGCCGATCACCAGCCAGAGACCGCCCACAACCAACAAAATGGGACAAATCCAACTCATGATGCCTCCTCCAGGCAGCCAGCTGGTGGCCGCCTGCCGTTCGCGCGGTCCGCCGCCTTGTTTTTCCGCCGGCAGCGCCGCGCTGCCGAGATTGGCTCGCATCGTTTTCTGGACGAACTCACACGTTTCGATCAAGCCTTTGTCGTAGTATTTCTTCTGTTCCGCCTCGTCCTTGCTGTCGTTCGCCTTGCGGAAATTGGCGATGAGCACGTCCTTCGCCAGTTCATCGCGGTTGCGGAGGGTGAAGGCTTTCTTCTGCGTGTTGTTGCCGACCTCGACCTGAATGTGCGCCGGTTCACGGGTGACGAGGACATACACGCCATCGACCCGCTGCGACTCGGCCTGCGCCTCCGCCCAGCTGTTGAAGAATTTGTTGCGCGCGATCGACTGTTCTTTCTTATCTTCGATCTTGCCAACCTTCGCCCAGGCGTCGGCCTTGTCGGCGGGAATTCCCTTGTAGGTGTCGATGAGCAAGTCCTTTTTGAACTTGTCGTGAATCTCCAGAATGATGCCGTCGGCCTTCTTGATGGCCTCGGGCGAGAAGAACCCACCCTGGTCGCTGACCTTCGCGGCCACCAACGCGGTGCCAGCCACCGGCGCGGCCAGCATTCCCACGGCGGCGACCGTCAGCAACACCCTTCGCGCGGCAGTCCACATAGTCTCGACTCCATGACGGATTGCGGATAAGCCGACATCTGCCCTGGGGATGGCTTTGCCGGCTGCTACACTATTCTATACGTACTTCGCTCGCGGGAAGGGGACGATTTAGCCTTCGTCCGTTGTCCGTTGTCAGTAGTCAGTTGTTCGTGGCTGAGCATTACCACGGACGACGGACCATGGACGACTGACCACTGACGACTGACAACTGACCACTATGACAACCATCCTGGCGGTGCGGCATAAAGGCGGCGTGGCCATCGGCGGCGACGGGCAGGTGACGCTCGGCAACGTCGTCCTCAAGGCGGATGCGCGGAAAGTGCGTCGATTGCATGGCGGGCAGGTGGTCGTCGGTTTCGCCGGCGCCTCGGCCGACGGCTTCGCGCTGCTGGAGCGCTTCGAGGCCAAGTTGAAAGATTTTAGCGGCAGCGTGCCGCGCGCCGCCACCGAGTTGGCGAAAGACTGGCGCATGGACCGCAATTTGCGCCGCCTGGAAGCCATGCTGGTGGCCGTCGATCGCCAGCATTTGCTCCTCCTCGGCGGCACCGGCGACGTGGTGCAACCGACCGACGGCATCGCCGGCATCGGCTCCGGCGGCACCTATGCCATCGCCGCGGCGCGCGCCCTCATCGCCCATTCGCAATTGAACGCGACCGAGATCGTGCGCGCCTCGCGGGAGATCGCGGCCGATTTGTGCATTTATTCGAATCGGAATATCGAAGTGGAAGAAGTGTGAGGTGGTGGTTGGTGGTTGGTGTTTGGTGGTTGGTGAAAACAAAGTTGCAATCGGTTTTCACCAAACACCAACCGCCAACCGCCAACCACCATTCGCCGGAGGATACCCGTGCCTGACCTGACGCCTCGCCAGATCGTGGTCGAACTGGACCGCTACATCGTCGGCCAGGATGCCGCCAAGCGCGCGGTGGCCGTCGCCATTCGCAATCGCTGGCGCCGGCAGCAGCTGCCGCCGGAACTGCGCAAGGACGTCACGCCCAAGAACATCATCATGATCGGGCCGACCGGCGTGGGCAAAACCGAGATTGCCCGACGGCTCGCGCAGCTGGTCGGGGCGCCGTTTCTCAAGGTCGAGGCGACCAAGTACACCGAGGTCGGCTACCACGGCCGCGACGTGGAAAGCATGATCCGCGACCTGACCGAAATCGCCGTCGGCATGGTCCGCGTCGAGCAACGTACCCTCGTCGAAACCGACGCCAAACAGCGCGTCAACGACCGCTTGCTCGATTTGTTGCTGCCGACTTCGGGCACGTGGGAGCCGGAAGAGGGCGAGGAAGGCGAGCGCCGCCAGCGCAGCCGCGAGAAAATGCGCGCCCGCCTCGAAGCGGGCGAACTGGAAGACCGCATGGTCGAGTTGAACGTCGATCAGAAGGCGGTGCCGGTGCAAATCTTCTCGAACATGGGCATGGAGCAGATGGACGTCGATTTCCAGAGCATGTTTGAACGCATCATGCCCAAGCAGTCGCAACAACGGCAAGTACCGGTCAAGGACGCGCGGCGCATTTTGTTGGAGCAGGAAGCCGAGGCGTTGATCGACAAGCAGGTGTTGACGGAAAAAGCGGTGCGCCTGGTCGAGGAGCAGGGCATCGTCTTCCTGGATGAGCTGGACAAGATTTGCGGGCCGGCGTCGGCGCATGGGCCGGATATCTCGCGCCAGGGAGTGCAGCGCGACCTGCTGCCGGTCGTGGAGGGGACGACGGTCAATTGCCGTTATGGGCCGGTGAAGACCGATCACATATTGTTCATCGCCGCCGGGGCGTTTCACACGTCGAAGCCGTCCGATTTGATGCCGGAATTGCAGGGGCGTTTCCCGATCCGCGTCGAGTTGACCGACCTCAAGCGCGAGGATTTTTTGCGCATCCTAACGGAACCGAAGCATTCGTTGACGAAGCAATACGTCGAACTGCTGGCGACCGAAGGGGTAACGCTGGAGTTCGCTCCCGATGGCATCGAGGCGGTCGCCGACATCGCCTTCGAGGTGAATCGCACGACGATGAACATCGGCGCGCGGCGATTGCACACGATCCTCGAGCGCGTGGTGGAGGACGTAAGCTTCGAGGGGCCGGACCTGGGCGACAAGCGCGTGGTGGTCAATGGCGACTACGTGCGCGGGCGGCTTATGGAGATCGTGCAGAAGGAAGATTTGAGCCGGTTCATTTTGTGACGCGCTATGGTATCAACGCCGCGCGCTCGAACTGCCCTTTCTTGAACTCGGGATTCAGCTTCACGTCGCGGTGGTAATATGCGCCGAGCAGGTTGCCCTTGTCGTCCTTGAGGACCGTGCCGATTTGCAGCCAGTTGTCGGTATCGAAGTAAAGAATCGCTTCGGAAACGCCATTCTTGTCCGGCTGCTTGAGCGTGCGCCGCAGGGTCCAGCAGGGCCGGTCGCCGGCTTCCTTGAGCGCCATGCGGCCCAGGTATTCGACCTGCAAGTCGTTCGCCTCGCGGGCCGCTTTCCAATCGATCAGGGTGCGGACGGTCGAATTCTTGAGGCCGAATTCCTTCAGGGTATAGCGGCCCGACGACCGCGCCTCGGCGCCGTCCACGTCGCGACTGACCACGTCGCCGGCCACGAGACGGGCCACGCCGCCGCTGGGCCGGGCGAGCAGCTGATCGCCGTTCTCGCCCTCGACGTACATGACGCGATCGGCCTGGCGACCGCCCTGCTTCCATTCCATGTAGACGCTGTACGGCTTCTCGCGGAAGGCGAAATCGATCACCTCGCTGGGGTACAGCTTGCCCGCGATGAGTTCTTGTTTTTGCAGGACGCCGCTATAGCCTTTGACCTCGCGGTTGTAGCGGCGTAGGGACATTTCCAGAAAGGCGATGACGTCCGCCTTGGCCAGGCGCTCCAAGGCGTCGGCCTTCGGCAGCGCGGTGCCGTCATCGACAATGACCGGCGCGGGCGGCGTCTTGCGGTCGGCGGTGTCCGCGTAGTTGGGGGCCATGCACAGGCACAGCGGCAAACACAGGAGCAAGCGATTCACGGCAATCCTCCGATGACGCCTGGTGG
>JBBSES010000455.1:0-4243 GCA_038239465.1 Gemmatales bacterium | reverse complement strand
TACGGCTCGACGCTCGCCTGTCGGACGTCAATCGAAGATACCGCCCTTGGTCACGACGACCGCGTCTTCGGCGACGGTACCATCGCCCAAGGTCGCTTTCACTTTGTAGGTGCCTTCCTTGGCCGCCTTGAGTTGCCAGGTGGTAACTCCGGCCTTGCCCTCTTCTTCCTTGACGGTTTGCGACTCAGGGCCTGTAACCAGCGTCAAGCCCGGATATTCGAGTTTGACGATTTGTCCCTTTGCCCCCTTGGTGTAAGCGCTCAGCGCGAACGGACGATCGACGCGAGCCGGCCGAGGCAAGAGACGCATTTTGCTCGTGAAGACCGTGGTATCCTTATCGCCCACCTCGCCGGCGACGCGGCCGAGGCCATACGTATAGCCAACGGTACGCGGCTCTTTGGGCGCCATCTTCAGGTTGGCCCAATACAGGACCACGCAGGAGTCCGGCTCCTTGCCGCCATGGTTCATTGCCTCGTAGTTCCAGTCCCAGCGCGCTTCGGTCGCGCCCTGATCCTGGGGCCAGCGGCACACGACCAGTTTTTGAATGGGTTCGAAGTTGCGCAGCTTCAAGCCCATCTCGACCACGGTGTTGGTTTTTTCGCCGAGGCGATTGGGGTCTTCCACGGCTCGGATGTAATCGGGCATCTTGCCCTTCTCCAAGACGGCCATCGTGTCCACCATGCTAATGGTCTTCACGTCTTCCGACGGTCCGATTTCAATGGGCACGCCGTCGTTGGCGCCGATGTACGTGTCCAGCATCACGCGTATGGCGACGCTATGTTCGCGTTCGTCGAAATTGGTGATGTTGTATTTCACCAGAAGCGTGTCGAAGAGCCGCGTCTGCTCGCCGATCACGATTTCGACGATCTGCGAGACCATGATCTTCTGGCCTTCGTAGTACATGGTGGTTTGGTATTGGCGGTCGCCGATCTTCTTGTTCTTGACCAGCTTGCCGTCCTTCTTGTCTCGCCAATAGCGAACGCCGGCACCGACGTTTTCTCGCCCGAACACATACTCGAAGCCTTCGATTTTCACGCAGGTGTTGTTGCTTAGGCCGTTTTCGTAGCGAGTCAGTTGCTTGAACTTCTCGGGGTATCGGGGATCGGCAACCTTGGGCAGCGTCAGACCGAAGCGCGATAGCTCCTCGGAAAACGATAGCGCGAGTCGATTTTCGTAGTCGTGCGGCTTGATCGCGTCGTTCGGCACGGACTTATTACTGGACTTGATATCGCCCAGATCGACGATTTCCGGAGCGGTGCCGGGCCGGAACAAATCCCACGCGGCCACGCCGCACAGGCAGAGGAACAGCAGCAGCAGCGGCCACAGCTGGATATTGCTGCGGTTGCGGTGCATCTTGACGAGCGGCGTGTCTGCCACGAGGGGGCCATCGCCGCCGGCGCCGAAGCCGCCGCCGGTCGGGATCAGCGGCGTGAACAGGTTGTTGCCGCCGCCGATGGTCAGCGTCACCGGGATGACGAAGCGCTGGTTGCCATTGGCGGTGATGGTCACGCGCGCCTTGAGCGTTTCCCCGGGGCGGCCGGGCACGTTGGGCACCACCAGCGGAATGCTGGCGACGCGGCCGTTGAGCCGAGGCCGGCCGACTTCGAGCCACGGTTGATCGGAGGTGCCGTGGGCGTAGACGGGCCGCTTCTCCTGCGAGCGGATTTCCAGCTGATGGCGAATCTGCTGGCCGCCCTCGCCCTGCATGGCGACTTGCTTTTCGCTGACTTCGACCTTGGGCGGCGGCGTCAAGCCGAGCGCCTCGAAGAACTGCTGCACGGCGCCAAGGCCGGAGGCGGCGGGGCCGCGCACGGGATAGGTCCAGCCGTTGTCCTTGTACCAGGCGGCGACGGCACCCTTCTCGAACAGTTCGGCCGACTCCTTGGGATTGAGCTTGGCCTTCTCCGCGACTTGGCGCGGACTGCGAGCGCCGGCCAGTACGCCATTCGGATACGGCTTGACCGGCACGTCGGCCTTGACCGTCACCATCATGTTGCCGGCGTTCGATTCGATGATGAGCTTGGCTTCCAGCGGCTTGTTACTGGCGCGGAGCTTTTTGCCCTGCACGACGACCGGCATGACGAGGTCGTTGCCGAACTGGAAGAGCTTCTGCTGCACGCCGGGCGTGGTTCCTAGCGATAGCCAGAGGCCGTTCTCAACGATGACGGAGCCGTAGATCAGGCGCATGCCCTGGTTTTCGAGCTTCAACTCGATCTTGCGGTCTTCGCCGAACTTGAGGACGCCGAGATTGATGTCGGTCGGTTCGACGATGAGCTTCGGTTCCTGCAGTGCCTGCGTGGGCAGCTTGGCGAGGAAGTCGTCGAGGCCGCGGAGCTTGTCCGGTGACGTAGCTGCCTGGCGGGCGGCCATGGCGAGGTCGGCCCGTCCCTGGCTAGCAAGGAATTTCTCGAGGTAGCCCTGCTTGAGGACGTCAGCGGCGGCTTTCAGGTCTTCCTGACAGCCGAGAGCCAGTTGGTCGAAGTTCTGGCAGACCTTACCGCTGGGCAGGGTGAAGGGGCTATTGAAGGCCTGGCGGCCGATGCTGACCGGGCCACCGCCGTTGGCGTGGCCGTTGAGCGCGATCCCGTCGTAATAACAATAGGCGGCGTCTTGCGGATTGACGCGAGCGCATTTCCCACAGACGTGCGGCATGATTTGGGTTCCTTGCCTTGGCACCACGAAACAAGAAGGCAAAGGGAAAGGACGGCTAGGGTTGTCGCGGGGGCGCTGTTGTCACGGGGCCTCACAACGCCGGGGCGCCGGCCCGCGGAATCCCGCGAACCGGCGACACGGCGGTCAGTCAGGACGGCTCCGCCGTCCCGACCTATGGTATCAAACGCTTAAACCTTCAACTTCATCTGCACGGTGCCGACCTGTACCACGTCGTTCGGCTGGAGCGTGCGCTTCTGGCCGGGGTAGACGCGGGTGCGGTTGACGAACGTGCCATTGGCGCTGTTCAGGTCTTCGAGGACCAGTTCGCTGTTCTCGAAGAGGATGACGGCGTGCTGACGGCTCGACCAGACGCGATCCGGCGGCTCTTGATCGTCGAGATCGAGATCGACCGGCTTTTCGTCGGCGCGGCCGATGAAGTTCTGGCCTTCGTAGATCGGGTACTCGATGCCGACCTTCAGGCCGCGCTGGACGACCAGCATCGGCTTGGCGTCGGCGGGCAGCTTGGCGCCGGCGGCCTGCTCGGGAGCGGCCGGGATCGGCGACGGCGGCGCTTCGGGGACGGCCGCCAGCGGCGGCGCGTCGAACAACATGCCGTCGATGGCGCCGGCCGGCATGGTCTCGATGCCGGCGGCCTCGGGGATCGCATGTGCCTGCAGCGGTTCCGCCTCGGCGACGAACGGATTGGCGTGTTCGGACATGGTATGTCACCTCGCTTATGTCAGGATACCAGGGGTAATCAGACCTTGAGTTTCATTTGCACGGTCCCGACCTGGACCACGTCGTTGGGCACGAGGCCGCGCTTCTGGCCGGGATAGACGCGCGTGCGGTTGACGAAGGTGCCGTTGGCGCTGTTCAGGTCTTCGAGCAGCAGTTCGTTGTTGTCGAAGATGATGAGCGCGTGCTGGCGGCTGGACCAAACGCGATCGGGCGGCTCCTGGTCGTCGAGGTCGATATCGACCGGCTTCTCGTCGGCGCGGCCGATGAAGTTTTGGCCTTCGTAGATCGGGTACTCGACGTTGATCTTCAGCCCGCGGAGAACGACGAGGCGGGGCTTGGCGTCGGCGGGGAGCTTGGCGCCGGGAGCGGCGGGAGCGGACGGGGCGGGAGCCGGGGCGGCCTCCATGGGGGAAGCCATCATGGGGGCGGCGTCGAACGGCGACGCTTCCAGGGGAGCGGCCATCATCGGCGCGTCGCCGAAGGGCATGGCCATCATCGGGGGGCTGCTGTCGCCGACGAGGGCGGCCATCGGCATCGTCTCCGGCGCGGCCGGCATCGACATGCCGGCGCCGGCGGGAACGGCGCTCAGGTCGGACTTGCACTGCTCGCAGAACAGGGCGCCGTCCTCGTTGGCGTAGGCGCAAAAGGGACACTTGATCATGATTCGCGTTTCCTCCGAATTCGCTTCACAAAGCGGCCGCGTGCTTCTTGGAGAGCTAAGGTATATGTCGTGGACGGGGGCGGCCGGGGAAGCACTTCCCACCCCGCCCCCTCCCACCACCCCAGGATCGCGGAAACCGGTCGTTGCCCAAAACAGGTCGGCAACTAGGCGGCGGCGCGGGCGCCGTCAACC
>JBBSES010000454.1:0-4245 GCA_038239465.1 Gemmatales bacterium | reverse complement strand
CGCTCGCCGGGTAATTGACCCGACCGCGTACCGCGATATCGAGGTCGAGAGCGAGGATTGTTGCCACGCCTGCCATTCGGCGTCGTTCTCCGTCGATAGCCTCGACGATGCCGCTCCGCCGCGCGATTGTCCCGAGTGTCCCGCCTCGCCGAATGGGTGCTGCTGGCGCTGTGCCGCCAAGGCTCCCTGTCCTCTGCTCGCCACCGTTCTGCCGCCGCGGCCCCTGTGGTCGCATGGCGATGCCGTGGCCGAGGCCGACGAGCGCCTGCCCACTTCCCCCGTTCTCGAACTTCTGCAGCCGCCGAACATTTGACCCTTCCCTTCGTGGGAGCAATGCGCGCCGACCGCGCCGCTTCTCGCTTCCCTTCGTCAATCTGAATCTCGTTCTCCGCGTTCCGTCGGGAGTGGTCCCATGATCGGACTGCGTCTGTTGCCATGGGAATATGGCATCCGCAACCTGTTCCGCCGTCCGGGCCGCAGCTTGCTCACGCTCGGCGCGCTGGCCCTGGTCGTGCTGCTGGTCCTCGTCGTCGTCGGCTTCATTCGCGGCCTGGAAGCCAGTCTCGCCGTCAGCGGTGACCCGCGCGTCGTGCTGGTCCACTCGCTCGGCGCCGCGGAAAATCTGGAAAACTCGTCGGTGCCCGGCGGGTCGGCCGCCCTGTTGAGCGCCAGCCTGGAAGGGATTCAAAGGCGCCAGAGTGCCGTGTACGTTTCGCCCGAATTGTACCTGGGCACGCGCGTCGGCACCGAGGGAGACGCGGCGCTCGCCCTGGGACTGGTGCGTGGCGTCACCCCTCCGGCGCTGCTGGTGCGCCGGCAGGTGCAGATCGTGGAAGGCACATGGCCCGGCCCCGGCGAGGTGCTGGTCGGCCGTCTGGCCGACACGAAACTCGGACGAGGCATCGAGGACTTGAAGGTCGGCCGGCGCCTGAACTTCGAGGGGCGCGATTGGCGCAT
The DNA here is from genome assembly GCA_038239465.1 of Gemmatales bacterium. Classification (GTDB taxonomy): domain Bacteria; phylum Planctomycetota; class Planctomycetia; order Gemmatales; family Gemmataceae; genus JBBSES01. The sequence goes on along the minus strand of JBBSES010000454.1, from coordinate 3,288 downwards.
CAGCGGCCGTTTCGCCGCGGCCGGTTCCGCCCTGGAGTCAGAAGTCTGGTGCCCCCTGGACGATTTGCAGCAGGCCATGAAGCGGCAAGACCTGAGCCTGGTCGCCCTGACTTTGGCCGCTGGGGGACGTTTCGCGGACGTCGATGAATTCTGCAAGACGCGCCGCGATCTGGAAATGGAAGCGACGCCGGAAGCCGAGTACTACGCCTCGCTGCAGCGCCACTATCGCCCGGTGCGAATGGTGGCCTGGGCGGTCGTGGTGCTGGTCGCGCTCGCCGGCGTGTTTGCGGGCCTGAACACCATGTACGGCGCCGTGGTCGGCCGCGTCCGCGAATTGTCCACGTTGCAAGCACTCGGCTACTTGCGCCGGGCCATCGTGCTGAGCCTGATGCAAGAAGCGACGCTGCTGGCGGCGGCGGCCACGTTGCTGGCCACGGCGGTGGCCTTGATTGCCGTCAATGGCATGGCCGTCCGTTTCACAATGGGGGCCTTCGCCCTGCGCGTCGATAGCGTCGCGGTCGCCGTCGGCTGCGGCACGGGGTTGCTGTTGGGTGTGTTCGGTGCTTTGCCGCCCGCCGTCCGGGCTATGCGTCAATCGGTCGCCGAGGGATTGAAAGCCGTATGACCGTTTTCTTCAAGGAGATATCCATGAATAAGCATGTCTGCATCAGTCTCGCCCTGCTGGTCGCCTTGGCCGGCTGCGGCAAGAAAGAAGCCGAAACTCAGCCAGCCAAAACCGAGGCGCCGCCGAAGGGCAAGTACGTCCTGGCCGCCGAACCCGCCGGAGGCAAGGGCGTGCTGGAAGTCCGCAAGGAAGGCAAGAACGGCGACGAGGTCGTCATCGTCGGCCGCGTCGGCGGCAGCGTCGCGCCACTCACCAAGGACCGTGCCTTCTTCACCATCGTCGATGCGTCGCTGAAGCCGTGCAACGAGAAGCCGGGCGACAATTGCGAAACCCCCTGGGACTACTGCTGCGATCCCAAGGAAACGCTCCGCGCCGCGACGGCCACCATCAAGTTCGTGGACGCCAACGGCAGGACGCTGGAACACGACGCGGCCGACTGGCTCGGCGTCCAGCCGCTGCAAACCGTCGTCGTCCACGGCAAGCTGCTGCGCGACGCCAAGAACGACTTGACCGTGCAGGCCAGCGAACTCTTCATCCGCCCGGCGGCGAGCAAGGAGAAGCCATGAGTGCCCCCGTCGATCTGCGCCAGCTGGCGGTGCGCCGCGACGCGCCGACGGTCGGCCCGCGCCGCCACTTCGGTTTACGTTTCGCGCTGCCCGGCGCCGTGCTGCTGGGCTTCGCCGCGCTGATCGCCTGGTCGGCGCGCGACAGCCTCTTGCCGGCGCACCCCGTGGCCGTCGTGCCAGTGCTAACGAGCAGCGTCGAACTCCGGCAAGCGGGGACGCCCTTGTTTCAAGCGGCCGGCTGGGTCGAACCGCGGCCGACGGCCACGCTCGTCACGGCGCTGGCGGAGGGCGTCATCGACAAGTTGCTCGTCGTGGAAGGCCAGGAAATCAAGGCGGGGCAGGTCGTCGCCGAGTTATATCGCGCCGATGCCCAACTTACCCTGGACGCCGCCGCCGCCGACTTGCGCTTGCGCGAGGACGAGACCGAAGCGATCTTCGCCAAGGTCGAGGCGGATCGCGTCTACTTGCCCTTTCAGATCGCCGCCGCCGAGGCCCGGCAAAAGCTGGCGCGCGTGGACCTGGAGAGCAAGAAGAACGCCGCCGTGTCGCTGCCGCCGATCACGCTGCACAAGGCGCAAGGCGAACTGGACGCCGCGACCGCGGCGCACGGCGAGTTGCACTTGCGTCAACAACGCCTCCAGCGCGAGTCGAGTTCCTGCCAGCGTTTGCGCGAGGCTTTTCGCCAAGGCAAAGCGTCGGGGATGGAAGCGGATTCGTCGTTGACCGAAACCGAAGCGGCTGTGCGAAGCGCGCTCACCCGCGTCGTGCAAGCGCGCGTGGCCCATGATACGGCCAAACTGCGTTTGGAGCGCATGACGGTCAAGGCGCCGAGCGATGGTCGGGTTTTGGCCCTGCTGGCTCGGCCGGGGATGCGTTTGATGGGTCTGGCGCCGAACTCGATGCACGAAGCCAGCACGATCTTGAGCCTCTACGATCCGCGTTCCTTGCAGGTACGCGCCGACGTGCGCTTCGAGAACTTGCCGCAGGTGATCCCCGGTTCTCCCGTCCGCATCGACTCGCCGGCGGTCGGGCAACCGCTCGACGGCGCGGTCCTCTTCCCGACGTCGCAGGCCGACATTCAGAAGAACACCCTGCAAGTCAAGGTGAGCCTCGATGCACCGCCTTCGGTGCTGAAGCCCGACATGCTGGTGCAGGTCACGTTCCTGGCGCCCGAGCAGCCTTCTGGGCCAGCGGCGCCGTCCGAGAAATTGCGCCTGTTGCTGCCGCGTCCGGCGATCGTCAGCGCGGAAGGCGGCGCCTTCGTCTGGCTCGCGGATCGCGCGGCGGGGCAGGCGCGGCGTCGGCCGGTCAAGACCGGCGCGGCCGACGGCGATCTCGTCGAAATCGTCGAGGGACTGAACGCCGCCGACAAGGTCATCGTGGGCGGCCGTGACGGGCTGCAAGACGGCGCCCGCATCCGCGTCACCGGCGAGGAAGCCGACACCACGCGGCCGGCGCCGGCGCCCTCGTCGCCCAAACACCATTAACGAGGGGAGGACTCTCATGCCTCTGGTCGAAGTCCGCGACGTGACCAAGGAATACCGCAAGGGCGGCCAGGCGATTACCCCCTTGAAGGAAGCCACGCTCGACGTGGAGCGCGGCGATTTCGTCTCGCTCATGGGCGCCAGCGGCTCCGGCAAAAGCACGCTGCTCAACCTGATCGCCGGCATCGATCGGCCCACCTCGGGGCAAATTCTCGTCAACGGCACCGACATCGCCCGCCTGTCGCGCACGCGCCTGGCGCATTGGCGGGCCGCGCACGTCGGCTACATCTTTCAGCTGTACAACCTGATCCCGGTGCTTACGGCGTATGAGAACGTCGAGTTGCCGCTGTTACTGTTGCCGCTGTCGCGTGGCGAGCGTGGCCGGCGCGTGGCCATCGCCCTGGAAGCCGTGGGGCTATCCGATCGCGCCGACCATTATCCGCGGCAGCTGTCCGGCGGCCAGGAGCAGCGCGTCGGCATCGCCCGCGCCATCGTCGCCGATCCCGTCATCGTCGTCGCCGACGAGCCGACCGGCGACCTCGACGCCGACACTACCGAGCAAATTTTGCTCCTCTTGCAGCGCCTCAACAGCGAGTTGGGGACGACGCTGGTG
>JBBSES010000453.1:0-4252 GCA_038239465.1 Gemmatales bacterium | reverse complement strand
GCCGTGGTTCGCTGAACGACTCCGTCCAGCAATGAAAAGGGCGCCGCAAGGCGCCCTTTTTCTTTGGCCCGGCAGTTTACTTTTGAGCCTTGTAGTCGGCCTTCGCCTTCTCGTAAGTGGCCTTTGCGTCGGCCATCGTCTTGTCATGGGCCGCGTCGGCGTCCTTCTTGCACTGCTTCTTGGCGTCGCCGCTCATCGTCTTGCATTGCGCACCCGCGGCCTTCTCGTCGGCCTTGGCTTGCTTCTTGGCGCTCTTGTAGTTGGCCTCGGCCTGCTCCTTCTGGATCTTGGCGGGGCTGTCGGCAGCCTGCGCAGCGATCGAGAAGCTGGCGGCGCAAACGATGGCAGCGAGAGTCGTCAGGGTCTTCATGATTTGATCCTTGCGAGTTGATGAACGGCATTTGCCCTTCGGCGCCGGAATTATCGGCAGCCGATTCGCACGACTGAACGGTCTGGCCGCGTGTTGCGCAATCGTCCAACACGGCTCGCGGAATAGTCCGACACGGCGCTTCCACACGCGCTAGATTTTGCCTATGCGCGTCCCGTTGAAGAGACTTTCGAGACGCATGGCCCTGCTGGCCCTCGGCCTGGTAGGGTCGGTCGTCTTCGCAAGCTCATGCTCGCTCGGATCGTCGGGCGGAGGCCGGGCCAGCGAAAGCTGGTAGTGGCACAACCAGTGCGCGGATCATCCGCCTGAGACGGGTCGGTCTCCTAGGTTCATCATGTCAGTCTCGCGGTTAAGTGAAGAAGTCCAAAATCGGAAACTCCAATGCTTAGTCGGGCGGGCGCCGCCCTGCTGCCATCGGCACTAAGTCTCGGCTCGCACAATGCGGCGAATCACACAAGGCACCAGCCTCAGGAGCCATGCCGATAGAGCCATCAAGCGCCACCGACCGCCCCTCCGCCCAGTTGCTGAACAAGGTTCCCTTGGTCACCTTGACGTTCTGGGTCGTCAAGATACTGTCCACCACCGTGGGCGAGACCGGTGCGGACTATCTGGCCGTCCACGTCGGTTTCGGCCAGGTCGTCACCGATGTCTGCACCCTGGTTCTTCTTACGGCTGCACTGATCGTGCAACTGCGGTCGAACCACTATGTGCCCTGGAAGTATTGGTTGGTGGTGGTGCTGCTCAGCATCGCCGGCACACAGATAACCGATGCGTTGACCGACGGACTCGGCGTCAGCCTCTACTACAGCACCGCCGGCTTCGCGGCCGCGCTCGGGGTCATCTTCGCCACGTGGCACGCCAAGGAACGCACGCTCTCGATCACGAGCATCACGACGCGACGACGCGAGCTGTTCTATTGGTCGGCGATCCTCTTCACATTCGCGCTGGGTACCGCGGCGGGTGACCTCGCTACTGAAGCGGTCGGCCTGGGGTTCACGGTCGGCGTCTTCGTCTTCGGGGCGCTGATCGGGGCCATCGCCCTGGCGTATCGCCTCGGGGCACCGCCGGTTCTCGCCTTCTGGATGGCCTACATCCTGACTCGCCCATTGGGCGCGTCGCTCGGCGACCTGCTTTCGCAAGCCAGGACCTACGGCGGTTTCGGTCTGGGAACCGTGCTGACGAGCGCGGTCTTTCTCTTCATCATCGTCGCGCTCGTCGTGCGCATGACGTTGCACGATCGCGGGTCCGTTGAAACCACGTCGGCCCGCGCTCGTTGATCCGCTGCGCGATTCCGCGCGGCACCCGCCGCCCACTCCATCGAGGAACAATCCATGTTGATGCAACAGATCATTCGAATGGCCGGTTCGGCCATCGTCGCCGCGGCCATGCTCGGAGCCGCCACGGTCGTCCCGGCCACCCTGCTCGTCGCATCATCCGGCGTCAGCGCCGCGTCGCGCTTGGGAGATCTGACTCCCTTCCGAAAAATCGTCGTCGACACCGCGGCGCTGGTCGACAAGGGCGACCTGAACGCGGCAAAGACCCGCATCAAGGATCTCGAGACAAGTTGGGACGAAGCCGAAGCCGGCCTGAAGCCTCGCTCGGCCGCCGACTGGCATGTGGTGGACAAGGCCATCGACCGCGCGCTCGACGCGCTTCGCGCGGGCACGCCGGATCCGGCCGCGTGCAAGCAGGCGCTCGCCGCGTTGCTGTCCATCATCGACGGATTCGCCGCCAAGGCTTGATCGCCGGCGGCGCACGCTGTTCGTGAGGATGCTTGTTTGGAACGAAACGCGGCGCGTCCTTGGTAGTGCTCGAAGCACTCTCGAAACTGCGCGTTTGCTTCCTCGACAAGAGACGCTATACGCGCCGTCGTGTTTCGCATCGACGGAAGGAACCGAGGAACTTGGGCGGGTCGTGCGCCCGGGCGGGCGGTGTACCCCGCCGGAACGTCGGCGGCTACACCCAGCGCAAGAGTCGCGGACCCGCGACGAACCCGAGCGCGGCAGGCATGAACATGCCCAGGACGTACCAGACGGCCAGGAAGGGGAGGGTCATCTCGGTGCAGTGCGCGGCGTAGACCAACGCTGCCGCGGCGCCGGCAAGTCCTCCGGCCGCCATGCCCGCAGCCCTGAGACGCGTCGGGCCCAAGCTTCGTAGCGCGAGGAACATGGCCAGCAGCAACGGCAGGGAAAGAAGTGCGATGCTGACGACACAGAACAGCGCGGATCCGCCCTTGACCATCGAGACTCGCTGCTCGGCGGGAGCCGCGGCAAGATCGATGCCGCTCACAGTCCAAAGCACGACCAGCGCCACCACGACGGTGACCCAGGCCCCTTTGGCGCGACCGCCCGGCCTTGCCAGACGCGTTGACGCGACGAAGAAGGCAATCGCAAGCCAGAGCGGCACCGCGAACTTCAACCAGAACATCGGGAGTGACATTGCGGATGCAAGATCTGCCCGCGGCCCCAGGCCTGCGAGCATCGCGGTGGCCGCAACCACCCATCCCGCCGCAGCGGCCGCGCAGATGCGTCGTGTCGTCGTCGACGGGTCAACCGCGGTCGGGCCACTCGCCAGCATGGAGATCAGTGCATCCGTCTTCATAGGTTCGGCCTCATGTGCCTGGGCTCTCCTCGATTTCGTTCAAATCGCCTCTTGAAGTTCGGGCGCCTGCCGGGTTCGGTTACAGCGATCACAACAAAGAATTCCTCTGCCGGTGTAACCGAAGCGCAATGGATGGCGAACTACCCCCTGTCAAGACGCACCCGGTGCGCTGGCGCTTCACACCACCCATTCATGGAGTTTCCGCAATGACTGCTCGTTCAATCGCTTTTGCCGCCGCCGCTCTCGCAGCCTTGTCCACCAGCGCTTTTGCCGCCGATGACAAGATGGCCGGAGACAAGATGGCCAGCATGGAGAAATGCTACGGCGTTTCGCTTGCCGGCAAGAACGACTGCGCCGCCGGCGCCGGCACGACCTGCGCCGGCACGTCGAAGGTCGACTACCAGGGCAATTCCTGGAAGAACGTCGCCAAGGGCACCTGCACGACGATCAAGACCCCGAAAGGAACGGGCTCGCTGACGTCGATGAAGGCCTGATCTCCGACTCCGGCCTGACCGCGGGCTGCCTGTCGTTGCGAAGGCGGCCCGCGCATAAATTGGCTCGAAGCCGTGCGGCGACAGAATGCGCGCTCGCTGCGCGGCGTGTCTCTCTTCGGCTGGCCGGGAGCGATCCCGTCGCCGTGGCCCGCCTTGCAGCGGAGTTCGCCCTGGTGTCCGACCGGCTGAAAATTTCGCGACGATAGAACCTTGAATATCCTGCGCCGTACGGCGGGCGCCTCTCTCGCCGTCTGCATCACACTCGCGCAGGCTGCGCAGGCCGCGCCGGCGAGCCGCCGCTGGCCCGCCATCGTCGCGGCCGCCAAGGGACAGACCGTCTACTGGAACGCCTGGGGCGGCGACGAGCGCACCAATGCCTTCATCGCCTGGGCTGGCGGCGAGGTCAAGCGGCGCTACGGCATCACCATCGAGCAGGTCAAGCTGACCGATACGGCCGAGGCGGTCACCCGGGTCTTCACCCATGCGATGCGGCGCGGCTTGCCGACCCTTCTCGTGACGCACGACGCCGCCGACGCACAGGCCGCGGCCGGCCCCGTGCTGACGCTCGATTGAACGCGCGCGACGAGGAGCCCTGTCGCCGGCTCGCCCGCGTGCCGGCCCGCGACCTGCCGCGCTGGCGAGGCGCGGTGCCGCAGGTCGAGCGCTTGCCCTGCACGACCTTCGCCACGGAGTCCGACCGATGATCGATCGGCAAGCCACCGCCGCGATACGCCCCGCCATCGACGCCCTGGCACGCGTTCTGGTTCGT
>JBBSES010000452.1:0-4294 GCA_038239465.1 Gemmatales bacterium | reverse complement strand
CCACGGCCACGCGGACGCCGCCGGTAAAGCGGAACGGGAAGGCGAAGAAGTTGAGCAGGACCTTGCCGGTGGCGCCGTCGAAGACGGCGACCTGCGGCCCACCGCCCTTGTCGGCTCCGACGACGATGTCAGCGAATTTGTCGCCGTTGAGGTCGCCAGCCGCCACGAACACGCCGCCGCTGAACGTGGACGGGAAGGCATAGAAGCTGCGGATCAGCTGAAAATCCTTGCCGCTAAAAACGCTCACCTGCGGGCCGCCGCCCGGTCCGGCGCCGGCGATGATATCGGGCGTGCCGTCGCCATCGACGTCGGCCACCGCCACACGCACGCCGCCGGTGAACGATGCCGGAAACGCGAAAAAGCCGATGATCTTGGCGCCATTCGTGCTATCGAAGACATCCACTTCCGGGCCGCCGCCGGCGTCCGAGCCGGTGGCGAAGAACGTCGAAAACTGGGGAGGCGGCGCCGGCGGTGGCGGTGGAAGCTCCGTAGGCGTGTCCTGGTTGACGGTAAGCGTGAAGGTCTGCATCGCGTCTGGCGTGAAGCCGTTATTGGCCGTGATCGTGAAGACGTACACACCCGCCGTTCCCGACTCCGGACTGCCGCGTAGTTGACCCGAGGCATCGAGCGTCACGCCGGTGGGCAAGAGTCCCACTTCGGAAAAAGTCGGCGCCGGAAAGCCGGTGGCCACGACCTGGAATAGGTTCGCGGCGCCGACGGTAAAGGTCGTGGCGTTGGCGCTCGTAATCGTCGGCGGCGAGTTGGCCGGCGTCCCTTTCTCGAACGCGCCGATATCGACGTGAGGACCGACGATGCGGGGAAAGCCAGTTTCGCGTTGATCGTTGGTTATTAACTGAACGAAGCTGTCGTTTCCCGCGTCGATAGCCGGACTGCCCGGCCGCAGGGCGATGGTCGGCGTCTGCCCGCCATTGTCTCTCGGGCCAATGTCGAGCATCGGATTGGCGACCCCGAACTGGTTGTTGTTGCTGTCGAAAAAACCCCGGGTCCCCGAATCGACGCCTACGAGGCAGTTGCCAATTTCATAGAACGCGCCGCGGAGATCGGCCGCCGAGGCGCCGTTACCGCCGACGATGGTATTGTTGGTGACGAGGGTATTGAACAGGAAATTAGTGCCCGCCGTGGTGAGGATGCCCCCGACCGCCGGGCCGGAAAATTGGACCGTACTCGTGTTGTAGGCCACCGTGCAGTTGGTGAGCGACAGCGCCCCCGCGCTCTGGATGCCACCCGCCCCGGCGGAAAATGTGCTATTGTGCGCGTTGTTGGCAACCGTGCAGTTGACCATCGTCAGGTTGCCGAGCGAACTGTTGAAGACGCCGCCGCCGCCCTCGTCGGCGCTATTGTTGCTGATGAGGCAATCGCGAAGGGTCAGGTTGCCGGCGTTGAAGATGCCGCCGCCGCTGCCGTTGCCGAACGCGAACGGCTTACCGCCGCTGATGACCAGGCCCTGCAACGTGGCGCCGCGTGCGTCGTTCGTCACCAGGAAAACGCGCGTGCCGTCGGTGCCCTTGACGGTCAAATTCGGAACGCCGCTGGCATCGATGGTCAAGGCCTTGTCAACCACAAGCGGTCCGCTGTTCGGATGAGCGATATCCATCGCAAACAGCTGGATAGTGGAGTCGTGAAGGGCCGAGTCGAATTTAATCGTGTCCCCGATGCTCGCGGCGGCGATCTGATCGCGGAGGGAGTTGGCCCCGCTATCGGCGAAGTTGAGTACGGTCAGGGTCGCTAACAAGCACCGGTCCTCGAGGATTTCCACGCAGGGCCGGAAGCGCCGTTCGGGCGCCGGATTTGAAGCCTTGACGGCCAGACGACGCAGCGAGCGGGAAAACCAAGGCATGGATCAATCCTTGCTGGAGGCGGGGCGGTGCTTCTTCTCTGACGGCCTAAGCCCGGCGGCGGGGAAAAGCGGCCGCGCCTTTTCTCATTTTCCCTAAAATTCTCCCGGACGACGTTCACTCCCGGCGAGGGCCGCGTTTTTTTATCGATCGCGCGGCCTCTTTCGCCCCGTTTCGTGCCTGGGAGATAGGAATGCCCCCGCTTGCCGACGATGTGGCCCGCTCGCTCGCCGAAGCGCGGGCCGGGAGTGCCGAGGCCCTGGGTCGCTTGCTCGATTCCTGTCGCGGCTATCTCCTCATGCTCGCCGGCCGCGAGTTCGACCCGGCCTTACGCGCCAAGGCGAATCCCTCCGACATCGTGCAGGAAACATTCCTGGAGGCATTCCGCGACTTCGGCCAGTTTCGCGGCAACGACGAGGCGGAACTGCTCGCCTGGCTGCGACGGTTGCTGCTCAACAACCTGGCCAACTTCGGCCGGGGGTATCGCGATACCGACAAGCGGGCCATCGCCCGCGAGCGGCCGACGACGAGCGACGGCGACGGCAGTTTCCTCCATGCGATTCCTTGCGGTAAGCCATCGGCCGCGACCCAGGCCGTGCAGCGCGAAGGGGCGGCGGCGCTGCAAACGGCGTTGGCCGGGTTGCCCGAGGACTACCGTGAAGTGTTGCACTATCGCTTTCACGACAAGCTGACGTTCGACGAAATCGGCGCCCGGATCGGTCGTAGCGGCAATGCGATTTGTAAGCTGTGGGGCCGGGCCGTGGAGCGTTTGCAACAGGAAATGCGAGGCGGCGATGGAGTCGGATGACACCTCTCCCGACGAGGATGCCTTCTTCACCTTGCTGGCCGAGTGGGACGACGCCCTGGCCACCGGGGGTCCGTTGCCCGACGCGCCCGAGCAATCGTCGTCGCAGCGCGGGCGCCTCAACCGCGATTTGTCGATGTTGCATCTGTTGCGCGAGGCGTTACCCGCGGAAGCACCCGCGCTGCCCGAGGCGACGCGCTTCGGACGTTTCCTCCTGCGCCGCGAGTTGGGCCGCGGCGGCTTCGGCATCGTTTACCTGGCCGACGATCCGCAAAGGGGCGGTCCCGTAGCCTTGAAGGTGCCGCGCGTCGAGGGCCTCACCGACCCGGAGTTGCGCGGCCGTTTTCTGCGCGAAGCCCGCGCCGCCGCCAGCTTGGATCATCCGAACGTGGTGGCTCTCTACGAAGTGGGCGAGGTCGGACCGGTCTGCTATATCGCGTCGGCCTATTGTCCGGGGCCGAACCTGGCCGTCTGGCTGAAACGGCAGCAGAGCCTGACGCCGCCGCGCGTGGCGGCGACGCTCATCGCCGCTCTCGCCGACGCCATGAGCCAGGCCCACGACCGTGGCGTGTTGCACCGCGATTTGAAGCCGAGCAACATTCTCCTAGACGTGGAACGCGCGGACGGTCCCTTTCCGCTGATTACCGACTTCGGACTGGCCAAACTGGTGGAGGCCGACGACCACAACACGGCCAGCGGCGCCATCGTGGGCACGCCGGCGTACATGGCGCCCGAGCAGGCTTTGGGACAGCCGAACCAGGTCGGGCCGCCCGCCGACATTTACGCCCTGGGTGCGATCCTCTACGAGATTTTGACCGACCGGCCGCCATTCAAGGGGCCGACCATGCTGTCCACGCTGGAACAGGTGCGTTCTCACGAACCGCTGCCGCCGAACAAGTTGCACGCCGAATTGCCGCGCGACTTGCAGACCATTTGCGTCCAGTGCCTGGCCAAGGAACCGGGCGACCGCTATCCCTCGGCCGCGGCCTTGCGCGACGACTTGCGCCGCTTCCTGGCGGGAGAAGCGATTCACGCTCGGCCGCCTTCAATTTGGTCACGAATGGCCATCTGGTCGAAGCAGCCGGAGCGGATTCCGCAGGCGGGCTTGGTCATGTTCACGCACGGGGTCGTGTTTCTGTGTTATTCGGCGATTATTATCCTGATAGTGCTTACCGGCGTCATCGTCGTCGTCGATTGGTGGTTCTTCGCCATCTACGCGGCTATCTTCGTGCTGGGCTTTCATGTGCCGATGGCCTGGCTCGGTTGGCGAACTTTACACCGTAAGACGGCTACCCTCTGGTGTGCCGCGATGCTTAGCCTGCTCTACGCCTTCGTGCTGTTGTTCGGCACGCTCACGCACGCGCCCATGGGCATGGGCGAAACGCATAACGTGACCTACGTTCTGGTCAATGCCCTGATGACGGCGGTGGCGGCGACGGTGTTTCTCTTTCAACTGGTGGCGCTGCGAGCGGCGCGGGCCATGCGGCGGTAGGGAAAAAATAAGCTGGCGAGCGGGGGCGTTAGCCCCCCGTGGATTTCGCTTGGAGAACCACCGCAAAACGGCGGGATATGATCTCAGCGGTTCAGCTGCGTTAGCCCCCCGTGGATTTCGCTTGGAGAAACACGGGGGGCT
>JBBSES010000451.1:0-4300 GCA_038239465.1 Gemmatales bacterium | reverse complement strand
TCGCTAACGCTCGACCCACACTACAGTTTCCGGCACCGACATGGGGCGCTTTCCCGTGCAAACGGTTACAACAATTGCTCCAAATCCTCGGCCGCCAGCGCTTCTTGAAATACGCAGCCGCTGAACCAGTGCCCGTCGGCGCGGCGCTCGGTGTGAACCACCTGGGCCTGCACCATGAATTCCTCGCGTCGCCGCATGTGCAGCAGACGCAAAGGGACCACGCTGCCCGGTTCCTGGCGCATGCCCACGATCAAGCCCGCCCCCGTCGTGGAGATATCCTCCAGATACGCCGGCCAACCAGAGCTGCCGACCTCGACGATGAGCCGGTCGTTGAGCCGATGGCCGACCGCGCGGCGCTCGGCGGCGCGACGTTCGTCGGCGCGCAGCTTGCCCCGTCCCCACAGCCACTGCAACATATTGGCCTCCTTGCCAAATGTGCGCGTTCACGCCGTTTTCTGGCGCCTTCGACCGCGACGGCGGATCGTAAGAAAAACGGCTGAGCCGCGTCAAGCGTGGAATCTCGGGCCGAGAGCCCCCTATCCATCGAAGCATTCTTGCCGCCTGGCCATCCAGTTGCGACATTGATGTTAGTATTGCGCTGCCACGCTTACCCGCCGGGGAGACGAACCTCTTTGGAATCCACACCTCTCGGCGCGGGTCGTCGCCTGGCCGCCATCGATATCGGCAGCAACTCGATCCGCCTGCTGGTGGCCGAGGCTCAGCCCGACGGCACCTATCGCATCCTGGACGACGAGAAGCGCACCACGCGCCTGGCGCGCGGCCTGGCGCGGGAAACGCGCTTGCACGACGATGCCGTGGCCGAGTCGCTCGAAGCGCTCGGCCGCATGAAGGCCATCGCCGAGGGCTACGGCGTCGAACGCATCGACGCCATCGCCACCAGCGCCGTCCGCGAGGCCAGCAACCGCGAGGAGTTTCTGACGGCCGTGCGCGAACGCCTCGGCCTGGCGATCGAAGTCATCTCCGGCATCGAAGAGGGCGAGCTTTCCTTCGCCAGCGCCGCGCGGCACTTCGACCTGCGCGGCATCAACGCCGCCGTCGTGGACCTGGGCGGCGGCAGCGCCGAGGTCATCTTCGCCGCCAAGGGAGTGGTCGAAGCGATCCACTCGCTGCCGATCGGCGCCGTGCGGCTCACCGACGCGCTGGTGCGCTCCGATCCGCTCGACGATGAGGATTTTCGCCGTCTGAAGAAGCGCGTTAAGAAGTGCTTCGTCGAGGGCGTCGGCGAACACGACTTCATTCCGCACGTGATGATCGGCGCCGGCGGTACTTTCGTGGCGCTGGCCAATATCTCCATGCGTCGCCGCGGCAAGCTATTCCCCAGCACCGGCGGCTACGAAATGGATCGCGGCGAGGTGCGGCACATCCTGGATCACCTGCGCGCGTTGCCGCTGCGCGCCCGACGCGCGGTGCCCGGGTTGCACGCGGATCGCGCGGATATCATCGTCGCCGGCCTGGTCGTGGTCGAGCGCCTGATGAAGCGTTTGCGCGTCAATCGGCTGTTAATCAACGATCAGGGGGTGCGCGACGGCTTGCTGCTGCGCCTTCTCGGCCAGGTCTTTCCCGCGCGCGAAGAGGGCGATCCCCTGGCGGGCGTGCGCCAGTTCGCCGCCGCCTGTTCTAGCGATCAGACGCACCCGGAACACGTCACCGCGCTGGCCCGGCAACTTTTCGAGCAGCTGCAAGGACCGCTGCATTTATCCGCCGACGAGCGCGTTCTCCTGGAAGCCGCGGGGCTGTTGCACGAGGTCGGCTATCTCATCAATTACGAGCGGCACCATCATCACAGTTATCATTTGATATTGCACGGCAACTTGCGTGGCCTATCGCCGCGTCAGAGAGAACTGGTCGCCAACCTGGCGCGATATCACCGTGGGCCGATGCCCAAGTTGAAGCACGACAATTTCGCGCGCTTGTCGCCGGCCGACCGCTTGACGGTGCGGCGCCTCTGCCCGCTGTTGCGCCTGGCCGGCGCCTTGGACCGCACGCACACGCAAGCCGTCCGCGGCGTGCAGTGCGATTACCGGCCGGGCGAAGTGGTCTTGACCGTCCTGGCGGAGCAAAAGCCGGAGGTAGACCTGTGGAGCGCCGAGGAAGAAGGGCAGGCGTTCGCCGACGTTTTCGACGTGAAGCTGAAACTGCGCTGGGAGTTGCCTGCCGGTCCGCCGCCGCCGAAGGTGTTTCCGTAGCATTAAGGCCAACCGTGCAGGTAGCGCATCATGCTGGATTTACCCCGAAGGGGTTGAATCACATAGCCCAGGGTTGCCGCGCAGCGGCTACCCTGGGGCACGGCGATAACCACCCACCTACCCCGAAGGGGTTATATATCGGCCACAGCGGTCTCAGACTGCCCAGAGAACCGTGGCTTATACAAGGCTTTCAGCGTTGGTCGCTGGGATGTCTCGCTGCCCAGGGTAGCCGCTGCGCCGCAACCCTGGGCTATGGGATCCAACCCCTTCGGGGTAAATACACGACGTTGCATTATCCGCGCGGTTGGCAATAAGCCCGCCTTCCCGATGGCCGCCGAGGTAGAATCCATCACTCGTTAGGTTCCGACAACACTTCACAAAGGAGAGCCTGCCATGATGCGACGCGCGTTCTGGTTTCTGAGCCTGGCCGTGGCCATTTCCCTGCTCGGCGTCGGCCGGGCGGAGGACGAGCCGAAGCCGATCCGTGCCCTGCTCGTCATCGGCGGCTGCTGCCACGATTACGCCAAGCAGAAGGACATTCTCACCAAGGGAATCAGCACCCGCGCCAACGTCGAATGGCGCATCGCCTACGACCCCGACAAGGGCGTCAAGCACCTGAACCCCGTCTACGAGAAGGCCGATTGGGCCAAGGACTACGACGTCATCGTCCACGACGAGTGCTGCTCCGACGTCAAGGATTTGGCGCTCATCGACCGCATTCTGGAGCCGCACCGCAACGGGTTGCCGGCCGTCCTTCTTCATTGCGCCATGCACAGCTATCGCAGCGAGGGCTACCCCAAGGTGACGCCGTGGTTCGAGTTCACCGGCGTGCAGAGCACCGGCCACGGGCCGCAAGAGCCGATCGCCATCACGTTCGCCGACAAGGACAACGCCATCACCAAGGGCATGGACGATTGGACCACCATTAAGGAGGAACTGTACAATAACAGCAGCGGCAAACTGCTCGACACGGCGACGGCCCTGGCGCGCGGCAAACAAACCTACAAGAGCGGCGACAAGGAAATCACGGCCGACGCCGTCGTCATCTGGACCAACGACTACCGCAAGAAGACGAAGGTTTTCGCCACGACGCTGGGCCACAACAACGACACCGTCGCCGACAAGCGCTACCTCGACCTGGTGACGCGCGGGCTGCTCTGGTCGGTCGGCAAGCTCGACGAGGCCCACCTGAAACCGGCGAAGAAAGTGCCGATCGACGGCGACGCGGGCAAGTAAACATCCTGACGAGCGGGATCGCATCGGCGCCCCGAGCGCCGCGTCACCCACCCATCGGGCCAAAGGAGTCGTCCATGGCCGCGCCCGAAGCGTTCGACCTGGAATCGGACCCGCGTTTTCCCAGCGGCCCGTGGGTGGGCTTTTTCCTGCAACGGCTGGTGCCGGGCCGTCATCTGATGGAATTGCGCCTGGAGTTTCGCCGGGAGGAAATCACCGGCACCGGCCGCGACTGGGTCGGCTCCTTTTTGGTGCGCGGCCGCTACGACCTGGCCGACGGCCGCTGCCATTGGCACAAGCGCTACGTCGGCAAGCACGATGTCTTCTACCAAGGATTCAACGAAGGCAAGGGCATCTGGGGCACCTGGGAAATCGCCGCTAGCAAGGAGATGTTCCACCAGCGCGGCGGCTTCCACATCTGGCCCGAAGGCATGGGCGATCCGACGAACTCCCATCTGACCGAAGCGGCCGACGTGCCTCTGGCCCCCGTGACTGAGGAACTGGTGCCGGTTTAGATACAACTCGGTCGTGAGCGCGGGGGACGCGAAACGTAAACGAATCACCCGAACTCCCCGCTCCCTTCGTTTGTCATCCTCCCGAGACTTCCGACCACCGAGGTTCGCGCGGATGATCGACATCGACGGCTCCCTGGGCGAGGGCGGCGGCCAAATCTTGCGCTCCAGTTTGGCGCTGGCGCTGCTGACCGGCCAGGCATTTCACCTGCGCCACGTCCGCGCCGGCCGACCGAAACCGGGGTTGCAGCCGCAACACTTGATGAGCGTCCGCGCCGCCGCGGCCATCGGCCAGGCGCAAACGCGCGGCGCCAGCCTCGGCAGTGGCGACCTCAGTTTCGAGCCGGG
>JBBSES010000450.1:0-4334 GCA_038239465.1 Gemmatales bacterium | reverse complement strand
TGGAAATGTACGACGGCTTCTTCACCAGCCTGGAGCCGGGCTATCTCGACCACGTCGGCGATGCCATCCGCGGCGCGGGCTTCGCCATGCCGATGCTCTGCTGCTCGCCCGACTTCACCAATCCCGAGAGCGACGGCCGCAAGAAAGCCATCGACCGCGAAATCGCCATGATAGAAGTCGCCCGGCGTCTCGGCGGCCCGAAGACGGTGTGCCGCGTCCTCAGCGGCCAGCGCTATCCCGACGTGAGCCGGCAACAGGGGCTTGCGTGGATTGTCGAATGTATCGAGCAAGTGCTGCCCGCCGCCCGCGCCAACGACGTCATCCTCGGCCTGGAAAACCACTATAAAGACGGCTTCTGGAAGTACCCCGAGTTCGCCCAGAAACAGGACGTTTTCCTCGAATTGCTCAACGTCATCCCCGAGCGGACGCATTTCGGCGTGCAGTTCGATCCATCCAATGCCCTGGTGGCCGGCGACGATCCGGTGGCCCTGCTTCGGCATGTCGCCGACCGCGTGGTGAGCATGCACGCCAGCGACCGCTACCTGGCCGACGGCGCTTCGCTGGACGATTTGCGCGAGGCCGACGGCACGCTGGGCTATTCGCCGAGCCTGAAGCACGGCGTCACCGGCAAGGGGCTGAACGATTATCCCGCGATTTTCCGCATCCTGGCCGAGCATCACTATCGCGGCTGGGTGAGCATCGAGGACGGTATGAACGGCATGGGCGAGATGGCCGAGTCGCTGGCGTTTCTGCGGCACATGAGCCAGACCTACTTCCCGGAGGCGTGACGTGAAGAAGGTGCGCGTCGGATTGATCGGCTGCGGCAAGGTGGGACAGATTCACGCGGCGGCCCTGAAGAGCCTGGACGAAGCCGACTTCGTCGCTGTCTGCGATGCCAGCGAGGAACGCGCCCAACTCTTCGGCGCGCGCTACGGCACGCGGGCCTTCACCGATTTGGGCGTCATGCTGCGCGAGGCCGGCGTCGAAGCGGTGGTCATCGGCACGCCGCATCCGCTACACGCGGGGCCGGCGGTGCAGGCGGCCGCGGCGGGGGTGCATGTCCTGGTGGAGAAGCCGTTGGCGGCGAACCTCGAAGACTGCGACGCCATGATCGCGGCGGCGCGACAAGCGGGCACGCGGCTGGCCGTCATTAGCCAACGCCGTTTGTACGAACCCGTGCAACGCATGCGCGCCGCCATCGACGCCGGCAAGATCGGCCGGCCCATACTCGGTGTCTTCACCATGTTCAGCTGGCGCGATCCGTCCTATTATCAGTCCGACCCGTGGCGCGGCAAATGGGCGACCGAAGGCGGCGGCGTCCTCGTCAACCAATCGCCGCATCAACTGGATTTGCTGCAGTGGTTCATGGGGCCGATCGCCGAGATGAGCGGCGCCTGGGCCAATTTGAATCATCCGACCATTGAGGTGGAAGATACCGCGGTCGCCACGGTGCGCTTCCAGAATGGCGGCCTCGGCTCCATCGTCACTAGCGTGTCGCAGAAGCCGGGCCTGTTTACCAAGGTCCACATCCACGGCTCCAACGGCGCTTCGGTGGGCGTCGAAACCGACCGCGGCGCCACCTTCATCGCCGGCATGTCGGGCGTGACCGAACCGCCGTTGAACGACCTTTGGACCGTGCCGGGCGAGGAGCATCTATTGGCGGAATTCCAGGCGGAAGACCGGCAACGGTTTCAGACCATTGACGCCACGACGCACTATCACGCGCTGCAAATTCAGGACTTTTTGCAAGCGGTGCGCGACGGCCGCCGGCCCCTCGTGACGGGAGAGCAAGGTCGCGTGGTGGTGGAGATGTTTACCGCGATCTATCGGTCGCAGCGGGAGGGGCGGGTGGTGAGGTTGCCGCTTGAGTGACGTAGGGCGCGACAAGCGAAGGGCGGACGTATCGGAGGTTCCCTGAGAGACTCCAGTGCGTACGCGCGTCTACGACCGGCAGGAGATTAGCGACCTTGGCGAGCGTCGAGGCGTAAGCCCGACGTGGGAGTGTAGGCCATTAGGCCATCTACCGTAGTAGTGCGTACCATAGCTGAATTCGCCAGGATTCAGCCTAGCGCCAGACTGAATCCTGGCGAATTCAGCTACGGTTATTTTCTGCTATGCTTCCCACGTCGGCGCTGAAGCCTCGACGCTCGCCACGTTATGCGTCGCCGCTCGACGCACCCTTCTGCCTTTACTTGCCGAGCGCCTTGCGCGTGTTGCGGGTCAGCACGGACAGCCAGGTCTCGGGGTTGCCTTTGCCTAGCGTATCGACCACCGCGCGGGCTTCGGGCGTATTGAGCAACAGCAGCAGTTCGATGGCGTGCTGCGCTTGCTGCGCGTTCGGCTCATCGACGAAGCCGCGCACGGTGGCATCGACGCGGCGCAGCACTTCGACGGAGTGCTTGCCCTTCATTTCGACCTCGAGACGCGGCATGACGCCGATGCCCATCTTGGCGAGAGCGGCGGTCGCCTGGTCGCGGACGGTCCAGGTTTCGTCGTCCATGTCTTTGAGGAGTTGGCCGACGCGGTTGACATCTACCTCGGAGGCATCCGCCTTGAGTCGTTCCTTGAGGAAGGGCACGGCTTGCTTGGCGGAGAAGATCGTCTTCATGGCGGGCATGAACTTGTCGCTGTCGGTCGAGGTCATGTCGTTCCAGGCGGCTTGCAGTTGGTCGGGCTTCGTGTCGGCCGACTGCGGCGCGGGCCAACCGCCGGGGCCGACGCCGGCCTCGCCTTTGGCTCTTGTCATCACGCCCGCTTCACCTACGATCCCGCTCGCAGGCATCAGGCCGAAATTTCCGCCTTCCTCGGCTGCACGGAGCGTCGTCATCGCGCCGCCGCCTTCTTCGTTGACGCCATTGCTGGTATCGATTTCGATTTCCTTGAGTCCTCTGGCCAGCGCCGGGCCGCCCACCAGACCCGCCGCGGCCGCCACGATGCCCTTGAGGGCCGCGCGGCGCGTCTGCGGCGCCAGAGTATCCACGATGCCGTCGAAGGGGTGTCGCATGGTCTAGAACTCGCTTCCATCGATGAGGTAAGCCGTAATACCGATCCGACGAGAGAGCCTGCCCAATGGTTTGCCTGGCTCGGAAATTCGCGGTCGGCCGCAAATCGGTCGGCGTTCGACGAGTGTATTTTTGTCCCTATATCGGTTATAATAACCAAAGGGCATGGCGTCTCCGGAGTTCGATCCTCATGACGGTCCTGATCCTCGGCGGCCCCGACGACGCTCACGCTCTGCACGTCCGCGATTCCCTGATCGCGCGCGGCATCGACGCGGAATTGCTCGATAGCCGCTGGTTTCCGTCCGCCGTGCGCATCGCCTACGATCCCGTCCAGGGCACGGGGACGATTCAATGGCCCGCCGGTCGCGTCCTCGATTGCCGGCGCGTCCGCTCCGTCTACTGGCGCAACTACAACAGCGTGGGCGCGCCGACGTTGGCGGACGCCGAACAAGCGTACATCGCCGGCAACGACGCGCGTGGCCTCTTCGAATCGCTGCTCATCTGGCTGCCGACGCGATGGGTCAACGGCTGGCGCGCGTTCCAGCTGCATCAGACCAAGCCGGTGCAACTGGCGATGGTCGCGGCGCTCGGCGTCCCAGTGCCGGCCACGCTCCTGAGCAACGATCCCGACATGGTGCGCGCGTTCGTGGAGCGCCACCCGCGCTGCATCTTTAAGCCGGTGCAGGGAGGCGCCCATACCCGCCGCGTGACCGCCGCCCATTTGACCGACGAGAACCTGCGCAACCTCGCCCTGGCGCCGGTGACGCTACAAGAGGAAATACCCGGCAGCAACATCCGCGTCTTCGTGGCGGGCGAGCGCGTGTTGGCGTGCGAGTTGGCGACGGAAGCGATCGATTTCCGCGACGATCCCGATCCGGCGATCGTCCGCCACGACCTGCCCGCGGACGTAAGCGAACAGTGCCTGCGCGCGGCGCAAGCGCTCGATCTCCTCTGGACCGGCATCGACATGCGGCGTACGCCGGAAGGCCGCTATGTATTTTTGGAGGCGAACCCGAGTCCGATGTTCATGGGCTTCGAGCGGCGTTCGGGGCTGCCGTTGACGGAGAGTTTGTTAACATTGTTGACTCCTTAAATAACCCTCGTTCCCAAGCTCCGGCTTGGGAACGCAAGCCTCGAAGCTCCGGCTTCGAGGCGCGCTCGAAGATGTGCGGCACAGTGGCTTCCGCGCGACGAAGCCGGAGCTTGGGAACGAGATTGGTATTTCGAGGACTCCAACATCTCATGGTAGCCAAATTCGAAGTCGTCAGTCCGTATCAGCCCGCGGGCGATCAGCCACAAGCCATCGAGAAACTGGTCGCCGGCTTTCGCGAG
>JBBSES010000449.1:0-4343 GCA_038239465.1 Gemmatales bacterium | reverse complement strand
GACGATGCAGCACGCCGAGCGTCACGAAGCGGTCGAGGCTCTTGCCGCGGATGTTTAGCTTGACGACGTGCCCCGGGGTGTCGCCGACGGGACCGGCTCTATCGATAGGCTTGCCGTCGTCGTCCTTGGCGGTCAGCGCGACGGCGTCGGCGAAATCCTTCTTGTATTGGTCTTCGAGGTTGTCGCGCGCCACGGAGACGGCCACCGCCAGATCGGGCGCTTTCGGCAACAGCAGCACCAGCGCGGACGCGCGGGCGGCCTGACTCTTGTCGGTTCGGTCCGTGCCTTGCAGCGCCAGGTCGGCTTTGTGGAAACTCTTCAACGCCGCGTCGCTCTTCCAGATCCCCTGGCCGTCGCGCAGCGTGTAGTCGGCCTTGCCTCCCTTGTAAGTCTCGGTCTGGGGCGGTTTGTCTACCCAGCTATCGCGGCCCTTGAGCAACGTGAAGCAGTTCCGCAACTCGGGCGCTTCCTGCATGACCGAAGCAAAGTCCTTCACGGGCGCCCAGAGGAGCAGGCTGTAGCCATACCCCTGCGTCGCCATCAGACAGGCCTCGCCTTGCAGCAGCGCCCCCTTGTCGTCCTGCCCCTGGAAGGCGACGAGCGTCGCCTTACGGCCGGCCCATTCCGTGGCTCCCTTTTCCTCGTACTCGAAGTTCTTCAAATGCTGGCCCATCTGCAAGGCGAGCAGGTCGATCAGGTCGGCCTCGCGCGGCGTGGCGGTCTTGTAGTCCTTGGCGAACAGGGCCAAATAGCCTTCGGGACCGCCGCGGCGCAGCGCGATGTTGGCCCGCGTGGCCCGTTCCAGGGTCTTGTCTTGCTTCCATTCCTTGGTCGGGAAAGTGAAGAAGTAGTTAAAGGGGATCGACTTATGCGTCGCCGCCGGGGCCGCGACGATGGGTTGCGACGCGGGATTCAAGGGCACGTCGAAGCGAAAGCCGGTCGCGTACAGGTAATAGGCGCCGCCGCCGGCCGCCGCGAGCAACAGGAGCAGGAACAAGACCGCGCCGCCGCCGCCGCCGCCCCGACGCGGCGGTCTTACGTGGATGCCCCCCGCCGCCGAGTCGCTCAGCGCGAAATCCTGCGCGGTGGTTGATGGAGCGAAGGCCGCGGCGGGCGGCATTACTGGCTGAGCGACGGGCAATGGAGGCGCCACGGGCCGCGCGGCCGGATAGTTCGACGGCGCCGCGGGGCCGGATCGAAACTGAAAGACGCCGCCGCATTTCGGGCAGGTGAGAGCCGCCGCGCCCGCGATCGCCTCCAGGGAAAAGACCTGCGTGCAAGTGGGATTGGGGCAGGGAAAGCCGGTGTGCATGGAAGGAAGTCTCATCGTGACGGGACGAGAGCGACACTCCCTATCTTAACTGGCATTTGTCGCCACGGAAGAGTCGATTCGCCACGACCCGTTTGCGTCTCGCGTCCATCGCGCTCGAGGCGCTAACGCGGCCCCGCTCGCCCATATCGGACCGCGCGAAAAGGGCCGAGGTCCCGGCATAAAACCGGAGCCTCGGCCAGGTCTGCGCTGCCAACTGACAGCCTTCCGTTACCGGCAACGACCACCCGCGCAGCCGCCACTACCGCCGCCGTAGTAAGCGGGCACGGTCGGCGGATAGTACGAGATGCTCGGCGTGCCGGCCGGCGCGGCGCCGCCCGGCCCGTAGTAGCTGGTCCGCTGAGTGGCCGGGTTGGTTTCCGTGCGCTCGACCACCAGATCGGGGTCGGCGTACTTGTTCAGGTAGCGCAACAGGTCGGCCCGCGCCAGATCGCCTTCGTGGTAGAAGGCCATCGTGTTGCCGGTCCGATCGCTGAGCACCAGGCCCAGGCCGTTCGTCAGTTCGAGCGCCTTGGCCATCTTCTGGCCCTTGGGCGTCGTGCTGTCGATGTAGACCGGCACGTAGCTCTTGGCGAGCAGCTGATCGACCGCCTTGCCGAGTTTGCCGTCGCGCGACAACTTCATGTAGCCCTCCTGGCCCGAACCGACGAACACCGCCAGCGGCTTCTTGTCGGCATCGGCCTTCGTCACGGCGGCGCTGTAGTCGCTCATCCAGGTCGGGCCGTCGTCCGCGTCAGCGGCCGGGGCGGCGATGAGGGCGAGCAGCAGCATCGAGGTGTACATCCAATGTCCTCCTGGTCACACCAGTGACCTCCAGTGAACGGAAAGCCAGACTCCATCGCCTGGCTAAAGGAAGGAGGCTTTGTAGCGGAGGTGAATAGATGCGCCAACCTCAATATTTGCCCAAGTATCCTTATTTGCTCATCCCTTGGAAAGCCCGCAGTCGGCGATATTTGCCCGAATTGCCGATCTTCAAGATCCGGCCGCTGCTTCATAAGAGCTAGTAATAAGGGGTTTTCGAGATTATTCAACCCTACGATCATGCGCTTATCGAACCTTCGGATCGAACCCAGGAATAGACGCTCGGCGCGGTCCAAAAAATTCGCTCGGCGAATGTGCTGGGGGGCTGAGGAGGACAAATTGTCGTAGCGGTGGGCGCGAAACGGCAAGCCCTGTCGTCTCCTTGTCTCCTTGTCTCTCTGTCCTAGCGCTGTTAATCTGGCATAGTCCGCCTCACCTGCATTCCTGCCCCGGGGGAAACGGGATCATGGCCACCGGCAAGACCATTCTGATCGTGGACGACGACTACGAATTGAGCGACGGTCTGCGTGCCGTGCTGGAAAAGCTGGGCTATCACGTCATCCAGGCGCGCGACGGCCAGCAAGGAAAGCAGATGGTCTACCACCACCGGCCCGATCTGATGATCCTCGACATGATGATGCCGCGGATGGGCGGCTATCCCGTGCTGGAACACTTCCGCGGCAAGGCCGACGCGCCGCCGGTCATTATGATCACCGCCAACGAGGGCAGTCGGCACAAGGCGTATGCCGAGTACCTGGGGGTGGTCGATTACATCCGCAAGCCCTTCGCCATGGAGCGTTTGCTCGAAGCGGTCGAAAAGGCGCTGGGGCCAGCGCCGAACAAGCCCAAGCCGCCCGGCGCCGAGCCGGCGCCGCGTTGACCGCTCCGCCTTGGCACGCTTGCCCCTCTCGGGGTATATAGTCCGTCGTTCGGAAAGCCGGTCCAAGGAGGGACGACGTGCCGAAATTCGCGGTCGAACCCGCTTACACCACACGCTGGGGCCGTGCCTTCCACGGCGATTCGCGTGAATTGCTTACGCAGCTGCCCGACGCTTCCGTGTCGCTGGTGATGACCTCGCCCCCCTTCGCCCTGCGCCGGCAAAAGGCTTACGGCAACGTTACGCCGGCCGAGTACGTCGAGTGGTTCCTGCCCTTCGCGGAGCAAATCTTTCGCGTCCTCAAAGCCGACGGCAGCTTTGTCCTCGACCTGGGCGGCGCCTGGAATCGCGGCAGCGGCACGCGCTCGCTCTATCCCTATCAATTGCTCCTGCGCCTGACCGAGACGTTTCATCTCGCCCAGGACTTCTACTGGTACAACCCGTCGAAGCTGCCCACGCCGGCCGAATGGGTGACGATCCGGCGCACACGTGTCAAGGACGCCGTCACGGTCCTATGGTGGCTATCGAAGACGGAGAACCCCAACGCCGACAATCGCCGCGTGCTGAAGCCCTATAGTCCGTCGATGCTGCGCTTGCTCAAGGACGGCTACAAGGCGGCGAAACGACCCTCGCAGCACGACATCGGCCCGCACTTCCAGCGCGACAACGGCGGCGCCATCCCGCCCAATATGCTTTCCATCCCCAACACGCGCTCGGCCGACGAGTACATCCGCCGCTGTCGGGCCGAGGGATTGCCGGTGCATCCCGCGCGCTTCGTCCCCGGCGTGCCTGAGTTCTTCATCCGCTTCTTGACGGAACCGGGGCAACTGGTGCTGGACCCGTTCGCGGGCAGCAACGTGACGGGGCACATGGCCGAGACGCTGGAACGCAAGTGGATGAGTATGGAGGTGAACGCCGATTACGTGGCGGGGTCGCGGCTGCGGTTCGCGCCGGGCAAGGCGGCGTAAGCGGGTGCCGCGCCATGCGGTGGTAATCGCCCGGGCAGGTCGCTTTCGATCCGCGGGCCTCGCGGATCGAATCGAAATAATCGGCCGCGCTTCCCATCGCAGGAAACCGCGGCGAAATCGCGTTCGGGTTAGGGAAAATGGGCGGCACTGGATTCGAACCAGTGACTTCCACCGTGTGAGGATGGCACTCTAGCCGCTGAGTTAGCCGCCCGTGGACCGATCCAAAGGTCATAATCTTAGTCGCCAGTCGGGCGGCCGCCAAGGCCAACTAGTGCAGTGTCAAGGCTTGACTTTAGGGTCGCGGGTCCGAATTCTGGCGAATTCAGCTACGGGGGTCGTTGTCTGAGTAGCTGAATTCGCCAGAATT
>JBBSES010000448.1:0-4345 GCA_038239465.1 Gemmatales bacterium | reverse complement strand
GGTCTTGGCGAGGCCGAAGTCCGTGATCTTCGGAGCGCGGAGCGAAAGACTGGAGCCGCTCCGCGCTCCGAGTTCCGCGCTCGAGAGGAGGATGTTGGCCGGCTTCAAATCGCGGTGAATGATGCCCGCCTCGTGCGCCGAATGGATCGCGTGGGCGAGAGTGGCGACCATGCGCGCGGCGTCGGCGGCCGGTTGCGGCGTACCGGCCGTCGCCCCCGCCAGGCTGCCGCCCTCGACGAATTCCATGGCGAAGAAGGGCCGGCCTTCGTGTTCGCCGACCTCGTAAATCTGCACGATATTGGGGTGTTGCAAACGGGCGACCGCCTCGGCCTCGGCGCGGAATCGGGCCAGGCCGTGGTCGCTGGCATGGCCGCCCGCCAGCAGCATCTTGAGCGCGACCAGCCGTTTCAGGCTATTGTGCCGCGCCTTGTAGACAACGCCCATGCCGCCGCGGCCGAGTTCGCCGAGGATCTCGTAGCCGGGCACGCTGACTTTCTCAGGCGGACTCGGCTTCGGAACCGGAGGAATGTCGGCGGCCAGCGTTTGGCTCGGAGAGCCGTCCTCGGAGGCCTTGCTCATCACCCCCGTGGCGGATGGCGTTTTGGCGGGGGCACGGAACGCGGCGGTCGGCTGCCTCTCCAGTTGCATCGGCTCGCCGCAGACCGGGCAGAGAAAAGTGCCGACCGCCAGCGACGAGGCATCGTCCCATACGTCCTCGTATTGATGGCCGCGCGGGCAGGCGAAGAGGCTGGCCATGAGAACGTCCCCGGAATCCCACGAGATCGGACGCCGACCGACGAATCCTAGTATAGCCGGAGTGGCGACGCATCAGCCTGCACCCCGGACGCTGCCGTTCCAAAATTCTCATGGCGAGGCCACGGCCGACAGCCTATCCTTAAAATGGGTCTATAGGGGGCAACGACCATACTCCCGCTACATGGTCGGCCCCCGTTACCCGCCGAACGCCCGGCGATAGGCCTCCGCTGAACCCTTCTCCAGCGCGCCGGGTACGCGGCATCGCCCACGGCGGCCCCTCCGCCGTCAGGAGAGTTCGATGAGTCGCCAACCCTCGTGTCTGAGCAATCGCGAAGTGGAACGTCTGCTGCTGGGACACACGCCTCCCGACAAGGCCAAGCCGCAGTTGCAGCATTTGAAGGACTGCGCCGACTGCATGAAGCTGGTACGCTCGATGCAGGTCAGCCACACCCTATCGGGCACCTCGCCCGCGCACGAGCCTCGGGCCGCCTTGCCGGCGCGCCCCGACCGTCGCCCCGCCGCCAGTTCCAGTCACGATTACGGATCGACGCTCCGCGCTATGCAGCGCGGCGATTCCGGTTCGTCGTCGCGCATGGGCGGGATCAACGGCGACGAACCCGAGGAGCCGTGCATCGGCTGGGTTGGCCACTATCGCCTGGTGCAACTGCTCGGCGAAGGCGGCATGGGCATCGTCTATAAAGCGCAAGACACCCAGCTGCAGCGCCGCGTCGCCATCAAGGTGATGCGGCCCGAGTCGGCCGAGAGCGCCGTCGCCCGCGAGCGCTTCCTCCGCGAAGCCCGCGCCATGGCCGCCGTCAAGCACGATAACGTCGTCACCATCTATCAGGTCGGCGAGGAAGACGGCGCCCCCTACCTGGCGATGGAATACCTGCGCGGCGATACCCTGGGCAATCTCTTCGAGTTGGGCTGCAAGCCGCCCGTCACCCAGGTGCTGCGCATGGCGCGCGAAACCGCCAGCGGATTGGCGGCGGCCCACAAGCTCAATCTGATCCACCGCGACATCAAGCCGGGCAATCTCTGGCTGGAGGCGCCCAGCTGCCGCGTCAAAATCCTCGACTTCGGCCTGGCCCGCGGCGTCGCCGTCGATGCCCAGCTGACGCGCACCGGGCTGATCGTCGGCACCCCCGACTACATGGCCCCCGAGCAGGCGCGCGGCATCGAGGTCGATTCGCACTGCGACCTGTTTAGCCTGGGTTGCGTCCTCTACCGACTTTGCGCCGGCCGGATGCCGTTCCAGGGGAACGACGCCTTCGCCGTGCTGACTTCGCTGGCCGTGGACACGCCGCCGCACGTCCGCGAACTCAATCCGCAAACGCCGGGACCGCTGGCCGACCTGGTCATGCGCTTGCTCGAAAAAGACCCCGCCGACCGCCCCGCCTCGGCCCTGGAAGTGGTGGAAGCGTTGACGGCCATCGAGCGCGCGAGCAGCGTCCGCACTCCGCCGCCGGCGCCGGCAAAAAGCGCTCCCGCGGCACCGAATCAGCGGCCGACCACGCCGCCGTCACGCTTTCCCACCCACCGCATCGCCACGCCAGGCGGCACGTATCTGATCGAAAGCCACGACCTCGACGTGGAAATTCACGTCGAAGCCACGGTCCTCGGCATCCACGACTTGAAGACCGAGCGCGAGTATCAGATTCAAATGGGCACGCCGACCGACGACAAACTCGAAGTGACCGACGCCCTGAGCGGCTTGCACTTCACGGCGAAGCAACTGGTCATCAAGCGCGGCGACCGGCTGGCGTTCCGCGTCTGGTTCGAGCCTCGATCGAAGGTTTAGTTCCGGTCCGTTTACCTTTCGCGTCCCGCGACTCTACACGCCGAACGCGCTCTTGACGGCTTGCAACCGTACCCTCTCCGCCGTGGCTCGTTGCTCGATAGTGCGCCGCTCGATTCGGTCAGCGTCGAAAGTCCCGAGCTTCGGATGCTCCGTCGCCGCCACGCGCAAGGCAGCGCATAGCGCTCGTTTCCCCTCGATGCCGAGCGCCACGGCTTCGATACATTCCAGAAGCCGCAAACTGCCATCGCCCGCGTCGTCGAGCGCGAGCTTCATGCGCGTGCATTTCTCGGCGACCCAGGCCACGGCTTGCCGCGCGCCGCCAGCGGATACGTTTATCGCTTCCATCAAGGCTTTCAATTCGCGCTGATCGCTTGTGATATCGGCACGAAGTTCGCCAAGCGTGCCCGCCAACTCCGTGCCCTGGTGGGCTTTCTCGAGAGCGGTCAACAGTTCGATGGCGGCCACGGAGCCGGCCAGATGGTCGTTGAGATAAATGCCTAGATGACTCGCGCTCACATCTATGTTCCTCGGTTCGTGGAAAAAGGAATGGGTTGAACATGAGCAAACGGCGCGCCCAAGCAACGCAGGCCGAAGAGGGCGCGATCCGGCGTTCAGTCCACTCCCTATTTATGTTTCGCGCCCCCCTTCAAGAATCGCTTTCCGATGGTCGATGCTATCCCCAGGGAGCGCCCGGAGGGACGGCCAACGATGACGGAATCGCACTTCGGTTTGCGGCAGCGCCCGTTTCGGCCCACGCCGGACAGCGACGCCTATTACCCCGCCACGACGCACGAGCGCGCCCTCGCTCGGCTGACACAAGGCATCGCGGCCGACGACGGCCTGCTGTTGCTCACGGGCGAACCGGGTTTGGGCAAGACCTTGCTGTGCCATCGCTTGTTGGAGCGTTTGGGCGAGCAAACCGTCAGCGCCTTTCTCACCAATACCCACATCGACGATCGCGCCGGGCTATTGCAGGCGATCCTGCACGAATGGTCGTTGCCGTTCGCCGGCCGCGGCCCGCAGGAAATGCGCCTGGCCCTTACCGATTTCTTGCTGGAGAACTACCAGGCGGGCCGCCGCGCGCTGCTCGTGGTCGATGAGGCGCACCATCTGCCGGGCGACTTGTTGGAAGCCTTGCGCCTACTGGGCAATCTGGAGGGGTCGCACGGCCGAGCGATACAAGTGCTCCTGGTCGCCCAACCGGCGATCCTGGCAACCTTGCAGCGACCGGAGTTGACGGCCGCGCGCCAACGTTTATCCGTGCGCGCTTGCCTGCAGCCTCTCGATGTTCACGAAGGGGCGGATTACCTCGTCCACCACCTCCGCGCGGCGGGCGGGCGTCCCGACCATATCCTCACGGACGAAGCCCTGGAAATCCTGGCCCGTGGTTCTGGCGGTATCCCGCGCTTGCTGAACCAGGCCGCTCAGCAAGCGCTGCAGTTGGCCTATGAGGCCGAGACGACGCAGGTGGATGCCGAAGTAGCCCTGGAGGCGTTGGCCGCCCTGGGACTGGAGGCATTCGTCCCTTTGCCCACCGAAACGGAGACGGAAGGCCGTCGCGCGGAGGGCGTTCTCGACTTCGGCGACGAAAGCCAAATTAAACCATCCCCACACGGCTTCTTCACGCCAACGCGCCGTCCAGCGTGATAAGGTTTCATGATTTCGTTGATGGCTTTATGAACCCGCGTTCATCTGAAGCGCGGCAAAAAAGGCATCAGTTTGGCGAGCGGGGGGCGTAAGCCCCCCGTGGATTGCTTGCGGAGAACCACGGGGGGCTTACGCCGCCCG